>JAWKQI010000007.1 GCA_041390245.1 Eubacteriales bacterium | reverse complement strand
GCATAATGGCATACACAAGTTTTGGCCTCGTAACAAAAGGGCTTGAGATGATGGGAGCTATTGGTAGTATACCTTCTATCGTACAGGTTATATTATTTGTTGCGATTATAGCCACGGTACTTACAATTTCAGTATTTATGAATAAAGCTGGGAAGAAGGAGGAAAAAGAAAATGGCTGAAAAAAAAGACGTTAAAAGCACAGATGATATTGAGCTTCTGAAAGTTCCAACAAGTAATATAGCGTATGCTAATGTAATACACTGGGGCACGATATTCTTTACAGTATTGGCATTATTTGTGCCGCTGTTTATGCTGATAGATCAGTCCAGTAATCTTTTAAATCCAAGCTTAGTATATAGTGCTATATTTAACGGACAATCAACGAGCGAGATATGGCAATTGAGCACAACAGGCTCTTTCCCCGGAGCGCATTTTTACTTAAATTACATCGGCCTTGCAGAATCCTGGGGGCAGATAGCGATTTGCGGAGGCTGTGCTATTGGCCTATTTGCTCTTGCTCCTACGATATTGATACAGGTATTTAAGGAAAGGAGCTATGTTCAGGCTTTCTTAGGGCTTATATTCTTTGCATTGATATTATTCTCTGCAATAGGGGTTTTAAGCATAGATGCCGGCTGATATTTAAAAAAGCTAAAAACCACGGGAAAGTTTCCTGTGGTTTTTTATTTTATATAATTTTTCGACAAAATGTTCATTAAAAATTCATAAAATAGTTGAATGTTAGTGCGGATATGCTATAATTACCATTGGCATATGCAAAAGTTATCATATGTATTTAAATTTTTAACACACACCGAAAAATCAACAGTTAACAATAGTTAACGGTTTTTAAGGATATAAAAATAAAAAGGAGAGAAAAATGGGTGCAATTAAAAGTAAATTTTTAAAGTCGCCAATGCTTGAAGCTATTATAATGATTGCCGCTACTATTTTATCTTACTTTGGTATTGGTGTGTTAGCGCTTGTACCTGAAGATGTATTGACAGGGCATATGACAACAGCGTCAATCTTTTTGATACTGCTGGCATTTTTCCTGTTAAGCGTAGCAATAGCAATGATAGCCGTTGTAGCAGGAATCGGCGGCGGGGTAATATTTACTCCGATAATGCTGGCGTTCACAAATGTCGACAGCGTTATAATAAGAGGGACTGGTTTAATAGTCGCTATGTTCTCTGGGCTGATTTCAACTGGAATATTCATTAAAAAGGGAATCGGTAACTATAAACTATGCCTTGTTCTAACAATAAGCCAGGCAGCAGGAGCTTTAGCCGGAGCAATTTTGGCAATAGGTGCGGCGCAGAGTTTCGGAGTTACAGGCGAAGCTTTGATGCGTATCGTCTTAGGCGTATTGCTGTTAGGCATTGGAATATACCTTTTTATGGGCGGCAAGAAACTGGATTATCCTGTTATTAAAAAGATAGGGCCGGTTACACAGAAGTTTAATCTCGGAGGTCAGTATTTCGAGGAATCTGAAGGAAGAGTGAGAAAGTATGAAGTCACACGTGCTCCTTTAGGTATAATCCTTATTTTCCTTGTTGGCGTAATCGGCGGTTTCTTCGGTATGGGCGGCGGCTGGGCCATTACCCCTGTTTTAAACATGGGCATGGGCATACCGCTTAAAGTTGCTGCTGCAAACTCCGGAATTATTTTAGGAGTTGGAAGCTGCGTTTCCGTATGGCCGTATATCTTTACAGGCGGTATTATAGCGCTGTTTGTATTACCATGGCTTTCAGGCCAGGTCGTCGGCGGATTCGTAGGTTCATATATTTTAGCCAAAGCTAAAGTAAGCATTGTACGCGTTATCCTAATTG
>JAWKQI010000006.1 GCA_041390245.1 Eubacteriales bacterium | reverse complement strand
CATTTTACATTTACCATAGAATCTAAAGACGAGTGTGAGGGTATAATAGATGCTTATAAAAAGCAAAAGGTGCCACAATTAAGTATAAAAAGAATCAAATAAATTAAATTTTAACATAATATTTAAGTTAATTTATGGTAATTATAATATTATAATACGTTGACAATCGCGAGGATTATGAGATAATATACAGAAGAATATATGATTTTGTATTATTTAAGAAAAGTTGAGAATTATGGGAAGATCTCGGTTCATTAAAATATCACTGTTAATGCTCATGGACTGTCTGTTTATGATGCTTTCATGGGCAGGCGCAGTTGCAATATATACGTATATGTTTAGGTTAAGAGGCTCTATGATAGTTATTTTATTTTCGTATACGTATATTTTATTTGCCATAAATATAATAGTATTTACGATTTTCGGTGTATACAGAAACATATGGCTGTATGCAAGCATTACAGATATGATGCGTATTACTTTTGCCTCTGCAATTTCTAACTTTATAATTTACGTTATTTATAAGATAATCAGCGGATATTGGCAATCGCCTGCTATCGCTGTGCTTGCGTTTTTCTTCCTTTTGGTTATGAGCGGCGGAGTACGTTTCATGCCGCGAATCAAAAGAGAACTTGCGAGATATTTTAAGAAAGACGCAGTAAACGCTACACGTGCACTTGTTGTCGGAGCAGGAGAAAGTGCCTCACTTCTGTTAAAGGAATTGAGAAACGGAAACCGTGCATATACTATAGTCGGAATAGTCGATGACGATACAAAGAAGCAAGGCATGAAACTTTATGGCACAAAAGTGCTTGGAAGCATCAGTATGATAGGGAGAATAGTGGACAGGCTTCAGATAGATGAGATATTGATAGCGATACCAAGTGCGACTAATGAACAGATGACAAGGATAATATCATACTGCCCGCTAAACAGATGCAAAGTCCGTTTAATAAATAGCATAAATGAATCTTCGCAGGGCATAAGCGGCCTTAGAACACCGGATGTACTGGATTTATTAGGCCGTGAAGAAACCAAATTAAACGTAAGTGAAATTTCCAAGATGATAACCAATGAAACGGTTATGGTAACAGGCGGGGGCGGTTCTATTGGATCTGAACTTGTGCGCCAGTTAATGAACTTTAACTTTAAAAGTTTAGTAATATTCGACATGTATGAAAATAATGCATACAACCTTTTACAAGAATTAAAATTAAATTATCCTAATAAAGCAGACGATATTTTTGTCAGAATAGGTAATATACAGGATATTCCCCGTTTAGAAAGGGTTTTTAATGAATTCAGGCCGGCTGTTGTGTTCCACGCAGCAGCATATAAGCACGTTCCCCTTATGGAGGAATGTCCAGAACTTGCCATAAAAAATAACGTTTTTGGAACAGCTAATACGGCGGCTATGTCGCTTAAATACGGAGCCAGGAAGTTCGTTATGATTTCAACTGATAAGGCTGTAAACCCAACTAATATAATGGGTGCGTCAAAGCGACTTGCAGAACGGGTGGTTTTATCCATGAACGGTATCAGCTCGGCTGAAATTACTATTGGGAAAAAGACGCACGAGTTAAGAGTTTCTAATACGGAATTTGTCTGTGTACGTTTTGGAAATGTACTTGGCTCAAACGGCAGCGTAATTCCGATTTTCCAGCGTCAAATAGAAGCAGGGGGGCCCATAACACTAACACATCCTGAGATGACGCGCTTTTTCATGACTATTCCGGAAGCTGCGAGGTTAGTGCTTCAGGCGGCATATATGGCAAAAGGCGGCGAAATATATATCCTTGATATGGGCAAACCAATAAAGATTATGGATTTGGCTAAGACTATGATCCGTATGTCCGGTAAGGTACCGGATGTCGATATAAAGATTGAGGTCATAGGTTTAAGGCCGGGTGAGAAACTTCATGAAGAGATACTAATAGATGAAAAGAGCGCTAAAAAGACCGATAACGGCAGAATATACGTTATCCATCCAATACCGGACAGCAGAAAAGACTTAAAAAATATCTTTGAAGAACTTAAAAAGGCTGAGCATGGTGGCAATCTAAAGGAAAAAGTTGCACAATTAGAACCTACATTTAAACCGGATCAAAACACTGATGAATGCCTTAAAGATATAATTTAAAGACCTTGTTACGTTAAAATACAAGGTCTTTTTAAGAGCTTAATGATAGCGTTTATTAAGAGTTGACGCAGTAATTATTTATATGCTATAATCGACCGAGTGATTAGGCGAAATTTATTAAAATTAGTTTTAACTTTTTCAAGTAAAATAACAGTTTAAGTGCGATTTTGGTTATTTGCCCGTTCACCTATAATATACGATGAATGCTAAGGGTGGTAAATGAATTTAAAATAAAGTATACTGCCGGTATATGCATTCATATTTTTTTTATTAAGTTTGGCAATAATATTTTTTAAGGGCAGATATGAGGCAGGTGTTTAAGTTGTATTTATATGTAAAAAGGATTATTGATTTTATAATTTCGCTACTAGGGATAGTAATTTTGTCCCCAGTTTTTCTTGTTTTAATTATTTTAATAAAGATAGACTCAAAAGGCCCTATATTTTTTAAACAAAAACGGGTAGGTAAAGATAAAAGATACTTTAATATATTTAAGTTCCGTACAATGAGGATAGATACGCCAAAAGACACCCCGACACATATGCTTGAGAATCCAGAACAGTATATCACTAAAGTAGGTAGATTTTTGCGAAAGACAAGCTTAGATGAGCTTCCGCAGATAGCAAATATTTTAATTGGGCATATGTCTTGTGTTGGGCCAAGGCCGGCTCTTTGGAACCAATTCGATTTAGTAAATGAGCGTGATAAATATATAGGAAAATATGGGCTTACGGTAAACGGCATAAGACCGGGGCTTACCGGATGGGCTCAGATAAACGGCCGGGACGAACTGCCTATAGAAGAAAAGGCACGGTTAGATGGGGAATATATAAAAAAGATAAGCTTTTTATTTGATATTAAGTGTTTTCTTGGAACATTTATATCAGTTATCAAAAGTGACGGTGTAGTTGAAGGCGGAACAGGGGAGCTTGAAAAAGCAAAGGCAAAAGAGGCTAGTGAGGTTAAAAAGTAAATGAAAAAGATACTAATCACAGGAGCTAACAGCTACATAGGCACGTCCTTTGAAAAGTGGCTTTCAAAGTATCCTGATATATATAGTATAGACACTATGGATATGATAGACGGATCATGGAAAGAGAAAAACTTTGCAGCTTATGACGTAGTTTTTCATGTTGCAGGGATAGCTCATTCTTCTATAGACCCTAAGTTGGAGCCAATGTACAGAAAGGTAAATACCGAATTAGCAGTAGATACGGCAAAAAAGGCAAAAGAGGACGGGGCAAAATTATTTATATTTATGTCCAGCATGATGATTTACGGCGAAGACAAAAAGATGTGTAAGCCGTTTATAATAACTTCAGATACAAAGCCAAACCCTGCGGATTTTTATGCAGACAGCAAATTAAAGGCCGATATAGCTATTCAGGAAATGGACAACGGCACGTTTAAAACGGCGATTTTGCGTCCTCCCATGGTTTACGGCCCTAAATCAAAGGGAAATTTTCCAAGGTTAATAAAACTTGCGAAAAAAGCCCCTATTTTTCCTAACATTAAAAATGAGAGAAGCATGATATATATAGATAATTTATGTGAGTTTATCCGTATATTAATAGACAGGGAAGAACACGGGGTATTTTTCCCGCAAAACGCAGATTACATCTGTACGACAGACATTATACGCTATGCGGCCAAAGCATTACATAAGAAGATATGGATAACGAAATTAGGCAATCCGTTTATAAAACTACTTAGCTTAAAAGCAGGAGCTGTTAATAAAGTCTTTGGGACCAGAGTTTATGACAAGAATATGTCTTTGATGGACTTAAACTATCAGGTAGAAGGTAATGAAAGTTCCATATATAAATGTATTGAAGGTTAGATTATGAATATTTTAATAGTCAGCCAGTACTTTTACCCTGAAGATTTTAGAATAAACGATATTGCCGTTTCTTTAGTTGAAAGAGGGCATCAGGTTACTGTTATAACTGGTCTACCTAATTACGGAATGGATGGCATACCAAGAGAATACCGCTTTTTTAAAAAACGCAAAGAAGTGTATAAAGGCGTTAAAGTTATAAGAATGCCTATTACTGCCAGGAGAAAAGGCGCTTTTTGGAGGATACTTAATTATAAGACCTTTGCGCTGTTCGGGGCTTTTTATGCTAAGACAGCAAAAATAGATTTCGACTGTGTATTTACATATGAGATATCTCCTGTAACCGTAGGCATACCCGCTATCAGCTTTGCACGAAGAAAAAAGAAAAAACACCTTTTTTACTGTATTGATATATGGCCCGAAGCTGTTTTGTCATGGGGCGGAACAGACAAGGGGATTATATATAAGATTGCTAAAAAGATAAGTAATTACGTGTATAAAAGGTGCGATTTAATAGCGGTGTCATCTGAACCGTTTGAAGATTATTTAAACGAGAAGATGGGCGTTGATAAGAGCCGTATAACCTATCTTCCGCAGCACTGCGACGATATTTATAGTAATATAGCCGGTAAGTATACAGACAACAGCTGTACGGATTTTATGTATATAGGCAATATAGGCAGCGTACAAGATGTAGAATGTATTATCAGGGCAGCTAAAGACTTAAAGGATAAAGAGGGTTTTCATATCCATATTGTTGGGAACGGGTCTAATTTCGATAATGTAAAGAACCTAAGTTTACAGTACGGGCTTGACAAGATAATTACTTTTTACGGACGTATTCCTTATAGTGAGCTAGAGGAACTATATATTTTGGCAGATGCATTTTTAATAACTTTAAAGGGAGATTCGTACATAGGCAATACACTGCCTGCGAAACTTCAAAGTTATATGTCTGTTGGAAAGCCTGTAATAGGCGCGATCAACGGGGCAGGGGCAAACGAAGTTTATAAATCCGGATGCGGAAAAGTCGCTTCCTCTGGTGACAGTGAAACACTGGCTAAAATAATGCTGGATGTTATAAAAAACCCAGATATTTATAAAGAGTGTGGTAAATCGGGGCGCAAATACTATGAAGATAACTACACAAAGGACAAGTTTATAGACAAGTTGCTTAATTTGTTTTATAGTCTCTTAAAGGGGGAGAAATAAGATGTTTAAGAACAAAACTCTTTTGATTACAGGTGGAACAGGGTCTTTTGGTAATGCCGTTTTAAACCGTTTTCTTGATACGGATATCGGGGAAATACGTATTTTTTCACGTGATGAAAAAAAACAGGACGACATGAGAAGAGATTACCATAACGATAAGATAAAGTTTTATATAGGCGATGTAAGGGACATAAACAGTATAAGAAATGCTCTTCATGGAGTAGATTATATATTTCATGCGGCGGCGTTAAAGCAAGTTCCGTCTTGCGAGTTTTTTCCTATTGAGGCGGTTAAGACAAATGTCCTAGGTACGGACAACGTTTTGACAGCGGCGATAGACGAAGGCGTTAAAAAAGTTATTTGTTTATCAACCGATAAGGCCGCTTATCCTGTAAATGCTATGGGCACTTCAAAAGCTATGATGGAAAAGGTGTTTGTAGCTAAATCGCGCACGGTAGATCCTGATAAAACGCTTATATGCGGGACAAGATATGGAAACGTCATGTGCTCAAGGGGAAGCGTAATACCGCTTTTTATAGAACAAATAAAGATGGGCAAGCCTTTGACTGTCACGGTGCCTGAAATGACAAGGTTCATAATGAGCCTGGAAGAAGCCGTTGAACTGGTCTTATTTGCATTTAAAAATGCGCAAAGCGGGGATATAATGGTACAAAAGGCTCCTGCATGTACGATAGATGTACTTGCTAAGGCAGTAAAAGAGCTTTTTCATGCCGATAATGAGATAAAGATAATAGGTATCCGGCACGGAGAAAAGATGTACGAGACACTTCTAACTAAGGAAGAATGCGTACATGCAATAGATATGGGAAGTTTTTACAGAGTACCGGCAGATAAGCGCGACCTTAATTATGATAAGTATTATGTACAGGGAATCGGAGATAACAACGAGATAGAAGAGTTTAATTCTAACAACACACAATTACTTAACGTAGACCAGGTTAAGAAAAAAGTTTTAGCACTTGATTATGTTCAAAGAGAATTAGCTGAATGGGAGAAAAAAAGATGAAACTGTTTGTTACCGGTGCAAAGGGTTTTGTAGGCAGAAATCTGATTACAGAATTAAAACACAGAAATTACACGGATATATTTGAGTACGATGTAGACACAGACAAAAGCCTTCTTGAAAAATATGCTGCTGAATGCGATTTCATATTTCATCTAGCAGGTGTAAACCGCCCTAAAGACAATGCTGAATTCATGGAAGGAAATTTCGGGTTTACATCTGATTTGCTTAACAGCCTTTTAAAATATAACAACAAGGCTCCAATACTAATGACATCATCTATACAGGCTGCACTTGATAATCCATACGGACAGAGCAAGAAGGCCGGAGAAGATGTGATATTTGAATACGGGCAACAAAATGGCGTGAAAGCTTTGGTATACAGGCTGCCTAATGTGTTTGGCAAATGGTGCAGGCCGAATTATAATAGCGCAGTTGCTACATTTTGCAATAATATAGCACATGATCTGCCTATAACGGTGAACGATCCTAACGTTTCGTTAAACTTAGTTTATATAGATGATGTAGTTAATGAGTTCATAAATGCTATGGAAGGGAAAGAAAGCAAAGACGGTAATTTTTGCTTTGTGCCCATTACACATACTGCTAAACTGGGCGACATAGTATCTATGCTTTATTCATTTAAAGAAAGCCGTAAAAATTTAAGCGTTCCGGATTTCTCAGATGAATTCACTAAGAAGCTGTATAGTACATATTTAAGCTATCTTCCAGAAGAAGGATTTTCTTATCCTTTAACCATGCATGCCGATAATCGAGGTTCGTTTACTGAAATTATACGCACTGCATCCCAGGGCCAGTTTTCTGTAAATATATCCAAGCCCGGAATAATAAAGGGCAACCACTGGCATCACACGAAAAACGAAAAGTTTCTCGTAGTCTCCGGTGAAGGCATAATACGTTTCAGAAAAATCGGAAGCGATAATATCTTTGAATACAAAGTAAGTGATGAAAAACTTGAAGTTGTGGATATTCCGCCTGGATATACTCATAACGTTGAAAATACGGGAAAGACAGATATGGTCACTTTTATGTGGGCAAACGAGTGTTTTAACCCGGATAATCCAGATACGATCGTTGAGGAGGTATAGGGGATTTGAATAAATTAAAGGTAATGACTATTATCGGGACACGCCCGGAGATAATCCGTTTATCAGAGGTCATAAAAGCGTGTGATAAATATTTTAACCATATACTGGTACATACAGGGCAAAACTGGGACTATACGTTAAACCAGGTGTTTTTCGAAGAACTTGGCCTTCGATCACCTAATTATTATTTAGACAGCGCAGGAAAAAACCTAGGTGAGACTATGGGAAACATAATACAAAAGAGCTATGAAGTCCTCTTAAAAGAAACGCCGGATGCGCTGCTTATTTTGGGAGACACAAACTCCGCGTTGTCAGCTATCCCAGCAAAGAGGTTAAAGATTCCTATTTTTCATATGGAGGCGGGGAACCGCTGTTTCGACCAGAATGTACCGGAGGAGATAAACAGGAAGATTGTAGACCATATATCAGATATAAATTTACCTTATACGGAACATTCAAGAAGGTATCTTTTAAGCGAGGGCTTTAGGAAAGAGCATATATTTGTAACCGGTTCTCCAATGAGTGAAGTTTTAAAAGCTCATAAGGAAAAAATAGAACAAAGCGATGTTTTAAAACGTTTAAGTCTTGAAGCGGGTAAATATATTTTGGTGTCTGCACACAGAGAAGAGAATATAGACAACGAAGAAAATTTCATGTCGCTTATGAACGCTATTAACAATATAGCTAAGCGCTATAATATGCCGATTATATATTCGACTCATCCGAGAAGCAAGAAATTCATTGAAGAACGTGGGTTTAAATTTAACCCTCTGGTTCAAAACCTAAAGCCGTTTGGTTTTATAGACTATAATCAGCTCCAGAAGAATAGTTTTTGCGTTTTGTCAGACAGCGGAACGCTGTCGGAAGAAAGTGCGATGCTTAAGTTTTGCGGAATACTTTTAAGGACGTCTACAGAGCGCCCGGAAGTTTTGGATAAAGGCACTGTAGTCATTGGCGGGATAACCGGAGAGAGCGTTGAGCGTGCTATTGAGCTTGCGGTTTCTATGAGGGAAAACAACGAGCCAACAGTTCTTGCAAATGATTATGAAGACCAAAACGTAAGTGTAAAGGTAGTAAAAATAATTGAAAGCTATACGAAGATAATAAATAAATTTGTATGGGGGAAAAGCAATAGTTGAAGGTTCTTCAAATAAACTCTACCTGCGGATACGGAAGTACGGGAAAAATCGCGGTAGATTTATATAAAACGCTTTTGGATAAAGGGCATGACTGTGTTATTGCATACGGGAGGTATAGTGCGCCGGATGTTAAAACTATAAAGATCGGCGGAAAGTTAAATAACTATATCCATGTTTTTGAGACACGGCTTTTTGATAACCACGGACTTAGTTCCCGCATGGCAACTGAAAAGCTTATAAGGCAGATATCCGATTACGGGCCAGATATAATTAATCTTCACAATGTCCACGGCTATTATATAAACTATAAAATTTTATTTAAATATCTAAAAAAGATAGACAAACCGGTTGTGTGGACACTGCACGACTGCTGGGCGTTTACCGGGCATTGTGCGCATTTTGACTACGTAAATTGTGACAAATGGGAAGAAATATGCCATGATTGCCCACAAAGTAAAGAGTATCCTAAAAGCTTATTGGCAGACCGTTCAAGAAAAAATTTTGAAATAAAAAAAGAGTTATTTACTTCTCTTAAAAAAGTAACATTGGTTACTCCATCGAATTGGTTGGCAGGCCTTGTTAAGCGCTCTTTTTTAAATGTATACCCTATAAAGGTAATTAACAATGGAATCGACCTAAATACATTTAAACCAACTTCAAGTGATTTTAGGGTAAAGTATGATCTTCAGGATAAAAAAGTTGTACTTGGCGTTGCAAATGTCTGGAGCGAAAGAAAGGGATTTGACTATTTAATAAAGTTATCTAAAATGCTCGATGAAACATTTAAGATAATAATTGTTGGACTAACGCCTAAACAAAAAGATGAGTTGCCTGAAAACATAATAGGAATAACGAGGACAAACAGTGTTGATGAGTTAGTTAAAATATATTCTGCTGCAGATATATTTGTCAACCCGACATTGGAAGACAACTTCCCGACGACAAATATAGAAGCGCTTGCATGCGGTACACCGGTAGTAACATTTGATTCAGGCGGAAGTGCAGAGATGATAGATGAGAGTTGTGGTTATAAGGTAGAACGTGGAGATTTAGAGGGCTTAGGTAGAGCAATTAATAATATTGATAAAAAAGATTTGTCGGCTGCGTGCACAGAGATGGCAGCGCATTTTAATAAAAATGATAGGTATGTAGAATACTTAGAGCTTTATAAAGAAGTGATGATTTAAAAGGATATAAGATAAAAATATGAGAGAAATTTTAAAAGAGGAAGTAAGGCTCCTACTAAAATATTTTTTATTGGAAATAAGCTTAATAAAGGTTAGGTAGTTTTAGTGAGTGATATAAAAGTATTATATATAACAAATAGCCCAGCGCCGTATAGAGTTGATTTTTTCAATGAGATAGGCAAGGGCTGTGATTTAACAGTTTTATTTGAAGAAGAAACAAAATATTCAAAAGATCGGGATTCTTCTTGGTTTAGAGAGGAATATCATAATTTTAATGCTGTATTTTTAAAATCCAAACGTTTTTACGATTATATTATAATATTGGCGTAAAGAAATGGATCAAGAGCAATAAATGGGATATAGTCGTTGTATGTGGATATGCGTCTTTGACTATGATGTATACGATAAGACTATTAAAAAAGATGAAAAAGCGCTTTTTATTAGAAGTAGACGGAGGAATTATCAGGCAAGAGAATAAACTTAAGTATTTAATAAAAAGGTATTTTATTTCATCTGCATCAGCCTGGTTAAGCTCTGGAGATAAGACAAATGAGTATCTAACTTACTATGGTGCGGATAAAAATAACTTATATACTTATCAATTCACTTCGCTATGGGGAAAAGATATATGTAAAAAAGTTTATGATAAAGAAACAAAGAAAAGTATACGGGAAGAGTTGGATATAAAAGAAAAAAATGTTGTAATTTCAATAGGGCAGTTCATTTACCGTAAAGGATTTGATATATTACTAAAAGCAGCCAAGTCCTTAAACGATACTGGTGTTTATATAGTAGGTAGTAAACCCACTAAAGAGTATGAGAAAATAATTTCAGATTATGGGATTAAAAATATATACTTTCCGGGCTTTAAAAAGAAAGAAGAACTAAAAAAGTATTATGAAGCTGCGGATTTGTTCGTGCTTCCAACTAGAGAAGATATTTGGGGATTAGTTATAAACGAGGCAATGGCAAATAGCTTACCGGTTATTACTACGGATAACTGTGTAGCAGGTTTAGAATTGGTCGAAAATGATGTTAACGGGTATATTGTTCCTGTCGATAACGTTAAAGAGCTTGCTGATAAAATAAATAAAATTTTATCAAACGAAGATCTAAAAAATAAAATGGCAGGAAACAGCCTTGATAAAATAAAGAGTTATACTATTGAAAATATGGTAAAAAGACATATCGATGTATTTAACCAGTTTTTAGGGGAAAAAAGTTGAAGATTTTATATGCGTCTTGCGCGAGTACACCTAGTACATGGAAACGCTTATTTGAAAAAAGTAAGAGTATACCGGGACAGGCTGTACAAAAATACCATAGGCTATTGATCCGAGGTATAGCCAAAGACGAAGGCTGTGATATTACAGCAGTTTGCGTATTGCCGGTAACCAGGCAGAATTATCCGCACCTTATGTTAAACATAAAAGATGAAGAAGAAGCAAGAGCTTTATACCACTATATATCTATGGTAAATTTACCAGGCATAAAAAATCTATGCGCTATATCTGGAGCATTTTTTACGTGCCTTGGACAATGTATAAAAAACAAGGATGCAGTTGTTATATGTGATATATTAAATATGTCTGTATCATACGGTGCCATTATGGCTGCAAAAGTTACCGGGCGAAAAAGCGTAGGGATAGTAACGGACGTACCTTCATTATTAAGAAGCAAGAAAAAAGGGTTACTTGTTAAAATAAATAACTTTTTAATGAAGAGACCAGATGCGTATGTATTTTTAACGCCGCAGATGAACGAGCTTATAAATACTAAGAATAAACCATACGTGGTTATAGAGGGACAGGTCGACGAGAACATGAACGCTGTACCTAATATACTTAAAAATAAACCTGAAAATAAGATAATACTATATGCAGGCGGTATACAAAAAAATTATGGAATAAAAATTTTAACCGAGGCATTCATAGATGCGGATATTGAAGGTGCTGAACTGCATATATACGGAGACGGAGATTATAAAGACGAGATTATTGATTTATGTAAAAGGCATAAAAATGTTAGATATTTCGGAAACGTTACTAATGATATAGTAATAAAAAGTGAGATTTTAGCTACTCTGCTAGTTAACCCTCGGCCAACAACGGAGGAATTTGTTAAATATTCTTTTCCTTCGAAGAATATGGAATATATGGCATCCGGAACACCTGTTTTAACTACAAAGTTGCCGGGCATGCCAATTGAGTATTATAATCATGTATATTTGATAGAAGACGAAAGCCATGAAGGTATGGTAAGTACACTTAAAAATGTATTGTCACTAGATAAAAAGATACTTTATCAAAAAGGCAAAGCTGCCAAAGAATTCGTATTGAAAGAAAAAAATAATGTTGTTCAGGCACATGAGATAATCAAAATTATTAGAGAGATTATATAGTGAGCTTATGTTAAGCTATTTAAACTGATAAAAGAAATACAATTTTACTTAGACCTATCATTTAGTATAGTGTAAGGCGCGTTGACATTTATTATCGTACTAGATATACTTATGAAAGAATTAATTAAAACGCAAAGAGCTAGTACATTTAAAAAATTTTAAGGAGAAAATATGGAGAAGACTGGTAATGATCAAGTAATTGATCAACAGGAAATATCTTTAATAGGAATAATTAAAAAGCTTTGGGACAAAAAATGGATAATTGCTATAGTTACAGTTAGCTGTATTTTACTCGGGAGCATATATACATTTGTATTATTAAAAGATACTTATCAAAGTGAATCTACTATTTTAGCGGAAGCAGATGAAGAAGTGTTAGGTTTTACATTAGAAGACTATAAGCAGCAGTTAAAAAGCCAGGAACTTATAGATACGATAATTAAAAGCCTGGGTATGAGTATGAGCCCAGACGAGCTAAATGAAAAAATCGATGTAAGTAGTACAGATGCAAATATACAAGTGGTTGTAAGATTAAGTGACCCGGAAACATCAATTAGCGTGACAAATGCGTTGGTAGAGAATTTCATACCATATATGACAGAAATTGCACAAGAAAAAAGTGAAAGCGAAATTGAGGCGATATCCGTCAAGGCTGAGGCAGCAAAAAGTAAACTTTTAAATCAGTCCGATGCATTAAATGATTATATTACTAAACACCCAAGCAGCAGCTATCTAGATTTGGAGATTGAGACTTTAAAATCGCGGGCAGCACAATATCAAACCGAATTGGTAGATACAGACAAAGATATATTGGTATATAAGTCTATGCTTGCTGCGTTATATGATAGAGCAGATGATATCGGATTAAATATTAAAAATAAGATATCATTAGAAGATGACACGATAGACGCCACATATCCTGCATATAGTAAACTTGACAGTGCTTCATTAAGGAAGGAGATCACTAACACAGAGACGGCGCTTTCCAAAGCCAATGCAGAAAAAGAGGCGATAGCTGTCGCTATTGAGGATACTCAGAATTTAATCAACGAAAAACAATCAGAGCAAGCATCGGCAGAATATGAGTATAATTATTTAGACAATAATTATCACACAGCACTTAATAGCTACCTTACTTACCAACAAAGATTGATGGATCTAAGGGATAGAGCTTCATCAGACTATGGAGAAACTCATTTTACCATAATATCTAAAGCAGTTACCAGTACTGCCATTAAACCAAACCATGTAAAAAACTTGGCGGTAGCACTATTGATTGGTTTACTTCTTGGAGCAGCGATTGTTTATATACGGGATTATTTCCAAAAGTTTTTCAAGAAAAAGCAATAGCATAGGATAATGAAATAGTATTATAGCGATAAAAATAATGGCAGCATACTAACTTTATTTTACTAAGTATTTAAGGATAATTGGGCTTGGTGAGCTTTAAATATGATATTATATACATCACTTCTATACCGTTTATTAACTATCCTGCTGATGTATATATTAAAAGAGAGGTTTGCTTTATCAGCTTAATGATATCAGGTAAGACTTCATGGCTACGGGAAAGCTGATAATATGTTCTTAACAGTGCTTTATTACTATTATGAAATTGTATTTATAAGCCCAATAGCGTAAAAGGAGACGGTAATTGTATTTTATTATATTAGCACTAGGATTAATACTTTCTGCAATAAATGACAAAAAACATATTTCTTTTAAGTTATTAGTCTTAATACTATTAGTATTTGCATTTTTACGATACGGGGTAGGCACAGATTATTTTTCATATAACTTCCTTTATGACAGGCTCAACCCTTCATTGTTTCTTGAGCTTACTCAAGGAGTCGACAACCAAGAGATCGGATTCAGGCTCTTTGGTTCGTTATTAAAGGGAATTGGGTTTTCATATCAGTTTTATTTGATAATCATTGCTTTCATAAACATATTTTTTATTTCATTAACATGTAGTAAGTACAGTAAAAATCCAACATTTTCGTTATTAATATATTATAGTTTTTACTATCTTGTATGGACTTTCAGCGGTTTAAGGCAGGGAATTGTCATTGCGATAGGTGTATATTATTTACTGGAATATATACAAAAGAACAAACATCTTCGTTTTTTATTAATAGTTTTGCTACTAACAACCATACATTTGTCGGCTTTGATTTTAATACCACTTTACTTTGCATCAAAAATAAATTTCAAAAAGAAGACATTGCTTATAATTTTATTAAGCAGTCTGGCTTTTGCAATGATTCCATGGGGCAATATATTAAAAAATTTTATATGGATCCCATTCATTAGCCGAATAATTCTTTATATAGATACATCTACTTTTTCACTAACAAGATTACTAGATTTTCAGAGTATTGGAAGATTTGTATTTCTTATTATTATATTTTTCTATTATGACTCTTACGCGAGACAAAATGAAGTTTCTAAAAAGATTCTTAATATCTATATTATTAGCATGATACTATACTTTGTTTTTAAATTTTCAGAATTGACAGCAGCTAGGTTATCAATATACGGTAAGATATTAGATATGATTATTTTAGCCAATACTTATTATTTATATAAGGAAAGGATCAATAGAATTCTTTATTCCGTTTTAATGATTTTATTATTAGTGGTATATTTCAATAAAGAATTGGTTGCATTAAAAACACAGACTGGTTTGGTTACCGAGAGCCAGATAAATATACCGTATACTAGTATTATCGATAAAGAGCGATACGAATTTGATAATTCATTATATGAGATCTTGTATCCTGACGAAAGCTCATAAAATGATAGATAAAGCAGAATTAATTATTTAAATAAAAAGAGTATGGAGGCCATATGAAAGTTTTATGGCTGTGTAACAGTGTTCCGCCTATGTTTGCGGACGAATTGAATATGCCTAAAATGGCTGTAGGTGGCTGGATCAGCGGTATGCTTTGCCGTTTAAGTGCCATGGAAGACATTACGATTGTGGTATGTTTTCCGGTATTAGATTTAGATAACGTTAAGCATGGAAGTGTAAACGGTGTCTATTATTACGCTTTGCCGCAAAAAAATGCAGATCCAACTAAATGTAACCCTTATATGGAAGTTTATTTTGAAAAGATACTTTTAGATGAGAAACCGGATTTGATTCACATATGGGGCACTGAGTTTCCGCATACTCTGTCTATGGTAAACGTATGTGATAGATTAGGTCTAATTGATAAGGCTGTTATAAATATACAAGGAGTATGCTCAGTTATAGCTAACCACTATTTATCAGCGCTACCATTAAATATAGTAAAAAGATATACGTTTAGAGACCTTATCAGGCATGATAATATTTTAAAACAAAGGGAAAAATTTAAGCTGCGGGGAGAATTTGAAGTAAGTGCAATTAAAAAAGTCAAGCATGTAATTGGGCGTACAACATGGGACTTTGCAGTTACTAAACAGATCAATCCAAATATTAACCACCATTTTTGCAATGAAATATTAAGAGACGAGTTTTATAAACATACATGGGATCTTGAAAAGTGCGAAAAACATTCTATTTTCATGAGCCAAGGCAGTTATCCTATAAAAGGTGTTCATTTTATGCTTGAGGCAGTGCCTATGATATTAAAATTTTATCCGGATACACATCTTTATGTTACTGGAGAGGATATCACTAAGTGTGAAAGTTTAAAAGATAAAATTCGTATCAGCAGTTATGGCAAGTATATCAAAGAACTAATTTCAAAGTACAACATTAAAGATAAGGTGACATTTTTAGGCAGTCTTAATGAAAGTGAAATGTGTTCAAGGTTCTTAAGGTCTAATGTTTTTGTATCGGCAGCTTCAATCGAAAACAGCCCGAATTCGCTTTGTGAAGCCATGATTTTAGGCGTTCCGTGCGTTGCATCTAACGTCGGAGGCGTTGCGGATTTGCTGGAACATAAGAAAGAGGGCCTTTTATACCAGTATGATGCGCCGTATATGCTAGCACATTATGTCTGTGAAGTGTTTGGCGAGAGTGAACTGGCATTCAATATATCAAAAGCAGCACAGGATAGAGCAAAAAAAACAAACGACCCTAAGATTAATTCACTTCGAAATAAAGAGATATATTTAGAGATCTTAAATAAATGATTTTGCGTTTTGAGCCTAGCATTTTGGAGGTTAAAAAATGGCATCATGGAATCCATGGCACGGCTGCCATAAATTAAGCCCGGGGTGCAAGAACTGTTATGTTTACAGGATAGATGCAAGGCACGATAAGGACAGTTGTGTAGTTTCAAAAAATAAAGATTTTAATTTACCTATTAAAAGGAACCGGGCAAAGGAGTATAAAATACCACCAGGAGAGACGGTATATACTTGTTTTACATCGGACTTTTTTTTAGATGATGCAGACGAATGGCGAAAAGAAGCATGGCAGATGATAAAAGAGAGAAGCGACCTTGATTTTTTCATTATCACTAAGAGGATAGACAGGTTTTTCTTAAGCCTCCCGGACGATTGGGGAGACGGGTACAACAACGTATTTATCATGTGCACGGTTGAAAACCAGGATATGGCGGATTATCGATTGCCTATATTCATGAAAGCCCCTATAAAGCATAAAGGGATCGCTTGCGAACCATTACTGGAAAAAATCAATATGTCTTCTTATCTGGGGCCTTGGGTAAAAGAAGTGGTGGTTGGCGGAGAATCCGGACAGAATGCAAGAATCTGCGATTATGATTGGGTTTTAGACATAAAAAGGCAGTGCGAAGATAAATATATACCTTTTTATTTTAAACAAACAGGTGCAAAATTTAAAAAAGACGGTAAAGTGTATTTCGTACCGAGGAAACTTCAGCATTCCCAGGCCAGAAAAGCAAAGATAAATTATAAATAAAGCGGCTAAAATGCCGCTTTTAATTTATTTAAGAGTTTTCATCGCTTTTTATATTTTTAACGTCGTAAGGAGTCTCCTGATATACATAGTAGTTAAGCCAATTGTTGAAAAATAAGTTCGCGTGGCCCCTCCAGGTGACTACGGGAGAAAGGCCTGGGTTGTCATTTTTAAAGTAATTTTTGGGCGGGTCTATTTTAAGCCCTTTTTTTATATCACGTTCATACTCATTTTTAAGGGTTAAAGGGTCATACTCACTGTGGCCGGTTACAAAGATCCTTCTACCGTTTTTCGCCATTATAGTGTGTACTCCGCTTTCATAAGAGGATGTTATTATCGTTAGCTTCGGGTTTTTTCATATCTTCACGTCTAACTTCGGTATATCGGGAATGGGGACGTAAAAAATATCGTCAAACCCGCGGGTTAGAGGAGCGGGATTGTTCTATAGTATGGGCGAAAACGCCGAAAAGCTTTTCTTTAAGAGGATATTTTTTTATCCCGTAGTGATAATATAAACCTGCCTGTGCACCCCAGCATATGTATAATGTTGCATAGACGTTTTTCTTGCTCCAGTCAAGTATACGGGTAAATTCGTCCCAATACTTTACTTGTTCGAATTCCATGCTTTCAACAGGCGCACCGGTTATAATAAGCCCGTCGAATTTTTCCTCGCACACGTCGTCAAACGTTTTATAAAACGTGCTTAAATATTTAGCAGAAGTATTTTTTGCAGTGTAATGCTCCTGGATGTAAAAAATTATCTCTATTTGAAGAGGCGAGTTTCCAATCAGGCGCATAAGTTGAGCTTCCGTTTGTTGCTTTGTAGGCATTATATTTAGTATGGCGATCCTTAAAGGACGGATATCCTGAGACAGCGCCCTGCTTTCGGGCATAATGAATATGCCTTCGTTTAAAAGAGTTTGGGCTGAAGGAAGGTCGTTACATACTTTTATAGGCATATCGTTCACCTCTTTGAAGTTAATAAAACATTTTATTATATACATACTAAAACAATATTACAAGTGGGGCTAATAAATCGAAGTTTTAACATTTTTGTATAAAGTTAGATTATATTAAGTTGGGCAAGGTTGAAAAATATGTATTTATTAAATATAATATACTCATATATGTAAATAATTGTTTAAAAAGGCATGTTTATGGAAAATCACAAGTCTTATAGGCGAGGCGGGAAAAAAAGAATTAATGTGAAAAGGCTTTTAGTAAGCTGCATCGTTTTACTGGCTATTATAGCTGCGGTTTTATTTATAATATATATTTTAAAACAAAACGAACAGCCACTTGAAAATTCAACTACAGAGCAAACAAGCCAAGATATTAAAGTCTCTCAAGAACCGGGTTCAACAGTTTTAACAAGGGAATTTTTAACCCCGAATGCAGCTGTTTCAACCGAACCATCTAATTTAAGCTTTAAAACTGAAATAGAACTTGATGGAACTGAAACCACCCAATACCAACGTTTAACCGAGATTTTATTAGGCTATCCGGAGGACTATTCCAGTGTTGAGGGTATAACCACTTTTCGCGGTAATAATTTTAGAAACTCCGGGTCTTACGGAACTGCAACAATTACTGAAAAGAAACTTGATATAGATAATGCATGGACTGTTTCAACCGGAAGCCTGCCCAAAAGCACTGGTTCCGGCGCCTGGACGGGAAATGGCTGGGTAGGGCAGCCTTTAATAGTAAAATGGGACGATGAAACAAAGCAAATAATGAATCTATATGACGCTAAGAAGTCTAAAAGTGACTTGGTAGAAGTAATTTATGCTTCTATGGACGGGAATGTCTATTTTCTAGACTTAGATGACGGCAGCAAGACGCGGGACAAGCTAAATATCGGGCTTCCATTCAAAGGCGCAGGCAGCATAGACCCAAGAGGATATCCGCTTTTATATCTGGGTTCCGGAGATGCTTTGCCGAGCGGCGACGGAGCTACACGTGCAATGATATACAGCCTTATAGATTTTAAACAGCTTTACGTATTTGGCAAAAAGACAGATTCGTTTTCTTTAAGAGGATTCCATGCGTATGATTCTTCGCCTCTTATAGATTCAGATACGGATACGCTTATATATCCTGGTGAAAACGGGATAATCTATACGATGAACTTAAATACAGATTATGATAAAGCAGCAGGCACGATAAGCGTAGAGCCAAGCGAACTTCTAAAATGGAGATATTCAAATTCCAGGTCTAATAAAGACACCTACTGGCTTGGGATGGAAGACAGCTGTGTTATGTGGAAAAACTACATGTATATTGCAGATAACGGCGGGAACCTTATGTGTATAGACATAAACACTATGGATCTTATATGGGTGCAGGATACTAAAGACGATACCAACGGGTCTCCGGTTTTTGAACTATCAGAGGATGGAGAGAGGGGATATATCTACATTGCACCTTCACTTCATTGGACTAAAGACAGTAATAATTACGGCGAGATATCCATATACAAGATAGATGCAGTTACAGGAGAAGTAGTTTGGAATGCGCCGTATAACGTATATACATACGAGGGAGTGTCAGGAGGGGTACAAGCTACTGCGGTGCTCGGCCAAAACAGCATAAGCGACCTTATTATAATACCGATAGCCAGGACGCCATCTATGAACAGCGGATGTTTAGTTGCGCTTGATAAAGAAACAGGCAAAGAAGTATGGAAATACTCCATGAACAATTACGCCTGGAGTTCTCCTGTTGCCGTTTATGATGAAGATGGAAATGCTTATATAATACAGTGTGATTCGGCCGGGAACATGGCTTTGATTGATGGAAAGACGGGAACGGAACTGGATAAAGTCAGTTTAGGAACCAATATAGAAGCGACGCCCGCAGTTTATGGAAACACAGTAGTTGTAGGGACGCGCGGGCAAAAGATATACGGCATTACAATAAAGTAACTTTAAAGATCAGCCGTTTGTCAGCCGCCCGTCTCCGAATATTGAAATAACTTCTCCCAAATACTTTGGCAGAGGCTTTAAAATATTGACGTATAAAAAATCTTTTGGGACTGCTATATACTCTCTTAATTTAGTTTTTAAATTGGGTGTATAACTATTAGCCTCGGCTATAACTCCAATGGCATCGAGCTTAAGCTTATTCGCAACATAGACCGCTCTTGGAAGGTGAAATTCCTGTGAAACGATTATTACACTGCTACACTGAAAAACATCTTTTGCACGGTACATGCTTTCATAAGTGCTAAAACCCGCATGGTCTAAAAAAATATCTTCTTCTTTTACGCCGCAGCTAACCGCATATTCTTTCATTGCATTAACTTCATCGTAAGTGGCTTGTCCATGGTCGCCGGATAACAAAAGCTTACTGGCTTTGCCTTCTTCATAAAGTGCAATACCCGTATCCATCCTGTCCTTCAAGGCAGGGCTTAAAGTATCTTCGCCTACAACAAGCGTGCCTAAAACTAATACGGCATCTGCTTTTGTGATGTTGTTAGTATCGTCTGCTTTAAAAATGTAGCTAGAAGAAAAATTGTTTACTGATATATTTGTATAGATGATAAATCCAACAACGAGAGCCAACAAAAACAGCACCAATTTTATAATAATTCTAATAGGTTTAAAAATAAATAATTTTCTTATCATAAAAGCCTCGAGATTTCTTAATATCTATACGGTTAATTTGACGTATCGTCTGTAGTATTAGTTCCAGTATCTATATTGGCACCGGTCTTGACGCCGACGTCAACGCCGTTTCCTTTATTTATAACAGGATCGCTTACGCCTGGAACTGAGTCGGATTTTCCAAAGGCAAACAGGTCCGGATTGCGGCGCTGGCCCCAATTTAATTGCATATTGTGCTGGCTTACCGAATTACCCATGAACACCATTCCGGAGGAGGAGCCGCCGTCCATTGCATATGCTACTTTAACGCCGTATGAGGAGTATAATTCTGCAAGTTCCTGAAGTGTTACGCCGATACTGTGGCCTGGGTCTCTGCCGTCTACAACTATAAAGATATAGTGCCCGGGCTCTATCATTCCAACAGAACTTCTTGGATTTTTCGAGCGGAGGCGGTGGCTGGTTAGGCCATCTTCTATAACTCCATCGTTTATTAGCGTAGGCCCAAATGAATAAGAATTCTCAACACCCATATCTAAAAGCTCTTTTGCAGTTATTTTGCCTTTTGCGAATATTTTAAGTTCACCGTCTGGCATGACTGCAAGAGTATCTTCACCTTTTCCATCACTATATACTTTACCGTTCCTTATAAGTACGCCTTTATACTGGGTATCCTGAACCGTTAAGAAATCTGATGTTACACCAAAGACCGCATTATTATTTCTGGATAACAGGTACGGCCAATCCCTTGCAGTACCGCTTCCTTCCTGAGCCATTGCGGCAAAAGGCATCTCACCATTTCTGGTACGGATATCGGCAACGTAGTAAACGACTTTTTTAGAAGACATTTCCTTTCTTTCAATAGTTATGGAAAGAGAATCGTCTCTGTACATCCAAATGCCGGTTTCAAAGTTATTTACTATAAGCTCAGTGCCATCCTGCATAAAATATCCATTTAAATCTTTTTTTGAGGATGTAGAATTATCTATATAGTTAAAAGAAGTGCTGGACACATCAGGCTCACTAGCCGAAGGGGAAACAGAGGATGAAGCGGACGGTTCGGAAGTGAAGATAGATCCATTCTTTAAATATGAATATGTAAAGTATCCGCTTACGCCCAATGCAATGACAATCAAGGCTGCAATAGAGGCCGTAAGGAAATTTTTAAGGGCTTTTTTTGTGCATCTTTTAATAACGTTTATTAAAACTATGATAAGTGCAGCGATAAGAGCAGCTAAAACGCTTATTACCAATAGGAAAGAATTATTGAAAAATGAGGTATTGGTATTAAGCGATTCAATTTCAGCAAGAGTATCTTCACTTAAAGAAGCAGAAGATGCCATTTCTGGTTCTGCCAAAGGAGATTCTTCAGTTTCTACAAGTATAGGTATATTTTCAAAAAAGTCATCTTTATTTACGTCTGACCCAACGCTTGAATAGCAAAGGCCAAATTCCGCGCAGCTTGTCCGCCCGGTATCTAAAACTTTAAACGATAAGTCTTGCTGTGATAAATGCTCAGAATAACCGGCTTCAGCCATTTCGAGTGCTGTTTTTCCGTTAAAACTGCTAAGAGGTATTCTCCAGTCCATAGTTATTTTATTTTCATCATATAGATGCAGATATAGCTTTTTAACTTCGTATGTTCCGTATTTATTATAAGAATCTAAATATTTAGTTTCATCTTTCGCGGCAATAACTGCTTTTTGTATGCAGTAAGCGACAAGGCGGTGGGCGCCGTGCCCGTATTCACCGTCTTCATCGTGTGTTACTATTACATCTGGTTTATAATGCCGTATTTGTTCGACTAAGTATTTAATTACTTTGTCTTTTCCGCCCCATGAAGCAGCGACTGTGTCTAAATCGTCAGAATATTTATCTGGGAAGCCGGCAAAGACGGGATAAGTTTTAAGCCCGGTAACCCAAAGGCCGTTTAAGGCTTCTGTTTGCCGTATACGCTTTTGGTGAGTCATATAAAGCACAACAGTGTCTTTTTTACACTCGCCGGCGTAGTAGGGGATGGTACCTCCCATAAATAGCATTTCGTCGTCTGGATGGGCAGAAATGACCATGAGGTCGGCTTTATCTACAGTTGGAGACCAGGTTTGTATCTCATCTATAGGGTTGCCTGAAGAGTAAACAGTTACTTCGGAAAGCTTAGAACCTTTGTTAACAGATATTTTGGCTGAGGTAAAGCCTTCGCTTATCGAAATAGTTTCATGGAACATGCCACCGGAACGGCTGGCCGTATTTTGATTCCCGTTTTTATCGGTATAGGATATTTCGTATGAATCAGGGGAATTAAACCATTTAAGATATATATATCCGCCCGTATTACCACTTGGTATGGTAATAGTAAGTTCATCTTGCTTGCTAAAAGATAAATATGTTTCTATATCAGAATCCGTTACTTTAGAAAAATTAGTTATGCCGTTCTCAGTCTCAAAAAGGACTGTATCTGTTATATCGAGAGCCTTATTATTTCCACTAAGTGCATTTGAAGGAGAGCCAATTAATATAGATAAAAAAATGAAAATAATAAAGGCTTTTTTTAAAGAGCGCATATACCCCCCTAAAATAGATTAAAAATAATATTTTTAAGTAATTATAGCATAAGTTTTGTTAAAACAATACATATAATACAAGATATGTCTGAATTAGAGAATGAAAGTTAAAAAGTAAGCAAAAAAAGAATTTAAAAAACACTAAAATTTGTGTATAATAGATAAAGTAAAAAAGCGCTTTAGCAAAAGACAATAATAATTTATTAAGTAGTGTTTTAAGGAGTCTTTATGAACATAATTGAATCTATAATAATTGGTTTGGTACAAGGATTAACTGAATTCCTGCCAGTTTCGAGCTCCGGACATATCGTTTTACTGCAAAACGTATTTGGTATACAGGAACAGCAGATATTTTTTGGCGTGATGGTCCATTTGGCAACATTGGTAGCCGTTACGATTGTACTTTGGAAAGATATATTAAAAATACTAAAGAATCTGTTTGGACACATGACATGGATGATCGTAATAGCATCGATACCAGCCGTTATTATAGGTGCCCTGTTTTCAGACTTTTTCGAGGAAGCGTTCGGCGGAGCATCTTTAGGTTACATGTTCTTATTAACGGCACTAATACTTACATTGTCTGAAAAGCTGTATTCTCGCCAGAGAAAAAATCCGCGCCAGGAAGTTAATTTAAAAAATGCGCTTTCAATGGGCATTATGCAGGCGCTGGCAATATTACCGGGTGTATCTCGCTCCGGAAGTACTATTGCAGGAGGACTTTTTACTGGCATGAACAGGGAAGCAGCGGCAAAGTTTTCATTTCTTATGTCTATCCCAATTATTTTAGGTTCTGCAATATTTGAAGGTTATGATGCTGTTAAGGTAGGAATAGGAAATGTAGACTGGTTACCTGTAATATTAGGAATGGTTGCAGCTTGTATATCGGGTTATGTAGCAGTAAAGTTTATGTTAAACTTAATAAAAAGGAAGAGGCTTTACGGATTTGCAGTGTACGTAGGTATTTTAGGTGCATTAGTTATACTCGATCAATTAGTATTCCATGTATTTTTCTAATAGTTTCATTTGACTATTTTAGAAAATGAAGGTACAATTCTTTTTGTACTGATTTAATAATAAAAGGATAGGGTGTATTTTAATAAGATACACGCTGTCCTTTCAAAATGAGCGCCTATAGCTCAGCAGGATAGAGCGTTCGCCTCCTAAGCGAAAGGCCTTGGGTTCGAATCCCGATAGGCGCGCCATATCAAAGCAAGTTTTTATTTTAAATACCGCAAAATTATATTTTGCGGTATTTTTATACTAATCATCTAATGAATTAAATGAACGTTCAATTAATTTAATGATATCTGAGAGAGAAAGGCCAAGTGATTTATAATATCCAATGTCTTTTTTTAATTTTTCACTAATAAGCTCGTCCCGTTTGTTTATAAGCTCATGATGCTGCATAGGTGACACGAAGCATCCTTTTCCTACTACAGAATAAATGAAACCGTTCCGCTCCAGTTCCTCCCAGGCTTTTTTCACTGTAATTACGCTTATACGCAGTTCTTTAGCGATTGTTCTTATCGGCGGCAGGCAATAGTCTTTTTTTAGCTTGCCTTTTATGATCTGTGCGGATATTTGTTCGTATATCTGCTGGTATATAGGTTTATCGGATGTATTTGAAATTACGATATCCATCTAACCCTCTCATATTATAAATCTACTTTTTCAAAACGGCTAGCCGCTTTTTTATAGGCAAATATACAGGACAAAGCAAATATTACCATGCCAGCAATCAATGCTGTAAGCTGTATAGCGGCGTACCTGGCGTCTAGAGTATCTAAATATGTCTTTAGAACGGGGACGGACTGGATGGCAACTTCAACAGCAAAAATATATATAGTTACGGCTGTGCATGAGATTATCAAGGGCCAGGCTACCTTATATGCCGTTTTATAAAACATGGGGAAATAAATGGCATTAAATACTGCATACATTATAAATACAAATCCAAACAGGGCGGGGTTTGCATCTATTCCAACGGAATTGCCAAGGGGGTTTATAAGGCCGCGTATTATTGCAAAAGGTACAGCTACTGCAATCTGAATCAACTCGATTATTGCAATAGTATATACACGTGCTTTTACTGTGTCTCTTTTACGTATAGGTAAAGAGGCAGTAAAAAAGATATCATGGCTTTCCCTGTTTAGAATAAATATGGTCATAAGGCCGATAAATGTATATATAAATGCTAGAAAATACGGGTAGTCTGGAACGAGCAATAACGCACTTGTCGCAGGGTATATGTAAGTACCGGGATTTAGAGACAGCTTAAATTCTTTATATAATAAATCTTTCATAATTAATCCCTTTTCTCCTTTTCAAAATATATCATTATCGATTCAATGTCCGGGGCTGATACATTAAGACCATTAACAGAAGGCAAATCTTCAGTATTGATAAGCCCCGAAAAACCATATGCATTTTGCTTATATCCGATTAGCTTAAATTTAAGCTGCTGCGTCAGTTGTTCGCTGGTGCCTTTAACAATTTTATAGGAGCTAAGAAAATCGTCTTTATCTTTACTTGCAATGATTTCGCCGTTCTTGATATATGTGATAAAATCAGCACATTTTTCAAGGTCAGAGGTGATCTGTGTGGAAAAAAGTATACTTCTTTCGCCATCTTCAATCAACTCCTGAAACAATTCAAGCAAGTCATCACGTGAGACAGGATCAAGCCCGCTTGTCGGTTCATCCAGTATAAGTAATTTTGCATTGTGGGACAGAGCCAAAGCCAAATCGTATTTCACTTTCATACCTTGGGACAGTTCATCTACTTTTTTATTCTCGTCTAAATCAAATCTTTTTAGATAGTTTTTATATGCTGTATCATCCCATCCATTATAAAACCTTTTGATAACGCTTGTGATCGTTTTTAATTTCTTTTTGGGGTAATAGTTTGCACCTCCAAACATAAAGCTTATCTGCTGCTTTATGTCAGTCTCATTGCTTGTGAATTCTTTATCAAAAATAAAAGTTTTACCACTATAAGCGTGTACCAGATTAAGCATTGTTTTAAGTGTAGTTGTCTTACCTGCGCCGTTTCGTCCTATAAAGCCCATTATATAGCCTTTATCCAATGTAAATGATACGTTTTTCAACTCAAATTTTTCATATCGTTTGCTTAAGTTTTGCAAAGATAATATCGCCATTTTTATCACTCCTAATATTGTGTATATTGTATATACACAATATACTATCTGGTTTTGTATTTGTCAAGAAAAATTAAAAATTAAATAAGAATAAGGCTTTAGGTAAACATATATTAAGTAAAATAATTGACAATTTGGGTTTGATTTATTAAAATATTTTCAAATGATAAATAAATCGTAAACACGATGACAAAGATAGTAATCATGCTAATAGTGTTAGAGATGCTTCTGCGACCTAGTCGAGCTGAAAGGAAGCAACATGATGCATGATGAAAATGGCTTTTAAGTGGCGTATTTAAAATGTATAAAGCATTGAAAATACGACGGGATTTCCCGTTATTGAAGAGGAGTATAACCAATATTATTTTTGGCGTACTTATTAAGGTCTATATCGTGAGGTATAGATAAAATTGAAGTGGTAACACGGGAGCTATCTCGTCTTCTTTAAAAGAGGATGAGATTTTTTATTTGGGAGGTGATTTTAAAAATAGTATAGCTACATAATTTGTATTCAGGTGCTTTGGCAGATTTGCTGCCAGATGATAATAGGGAATTCGGTGAAAATCCGAAACAGCACCCACTACTGTAACTTGGATGAAATTTCTGAGAGAATATAAATTCTCGCCACTGATTTATTTTGGGAAGGTAAGAAAGAGTAGTATGAAAAGGAGTCAGGAGACCTGCCTGAATGCACTGCTGTATATCAGCAAAATTATCTTTGGGAAGGAAGATAGGCTTAAAAACCCTATTTTCTCCATAAATTAAGGAGGAAATTAAATGTTAAAAACTACAATTATAGGATACCCTCGGGTAGGAAGCCAAAGAGAACTTAAGTTTTGGACCGAGGATTATTTTAAAGGAAACATCTTAACTGAAACATTAAAGGCACATGCCGCAGATTTAAGAAAAAAGCAGTGGCAATTTCAAAGACAAAAAGGTGTCGATTTAATCCCATCAAACGACTTTTCATTTTACGACGGTATGTTGGATACCATTTTTCTGCTTGGAGCGATTCCACAGGCATACAAAGATTTAGGATTAGGTAAACTTGATACTTACTTTGCAATGGCACATGGTTACCAGGGCAAAAATGGTGATGTAAGAGCTTTGTCTATGCGTAAATGGTTTAATACCAATTATCATTATATGGTCCCCGAATTGGACGATAATTCGGATATTACTGTTAGTTCAAGAAAACCATTTGAAGAATATTCAGAGGCGTTGGAGATTGGCATTAAAACCAAGCCTGTACTGGTCGGCCCCTTTACATTTCTTATGCTTGCCGATTATAAAGGCAACAAACACAAATCTGATTATGTCAGTGACATAGTAAAAGCATATAAGAATATCTTTAACGAATTTAAACTCTTAGGATGTGATTGGATTCAACTGGATGAGCCGTCTTTAGTTACTGATTTGGATAAAGATGATATTGACCTATTTATCTTAATATATAAAGAACTTCTTTTGAGCAAAGGGGATCTTAAAATTTTACTTCAGACATATTTCGGGGATATCCGTGATGTATATGATAAAGTTATTTCTTTGCCTTTTGACGGGATTGGACTGGATTTTGTTGAAGGTAAAAAAACCATGGGACTCATTTTAAAATATGGTTTTCCAAAAGATACTATGTTATTTGCGGGAATTATAAACGGGAAAAACATATGGCGGAACAATTATACAAAAACTTTATCCATTATGCATGAGCTTAAGGGTTATATTTTGACGGAAAATATTATAATTAGTTCCTCATGTTCACTTCTGCACGTACCATACACTATTGAAAATGAAGCTTCGATGGAAGAAAAGTATAAACGTTATTTTGCTTTTGCACAGGAAAAACTTGAGGAATTAAGTGATTTAAGTTCGTTGTTAATCGACGCTAATTATAATGAAAACAATATATATAAAACAAACGCTGCTTTAATTGAATCTAAGATGATTAATATGGACATTGAGTTAAGAAAAAAAGTATCTGCTTTAACAAAGAATGACTTTATTAGAAAACCTGCATTTGAAGAACGAAAAAACATTCAAGAAGAAGCATTGCATCTTCCCGTTTTGCCAGTTACTACAATAGGTTCGTTCCCTCAGACTCCGGATGTCAAGGCTCTAAGGGCGAAACTTAAGAAAAACGAGATTACTTTTAAAGATTATAAGGCCTTAATAAAAAAGAAGATCGCCGACTGTATAGCGTTACAGGAAGACATCGGACTCAATGTATTAGTACATGGGGAATATGAACGCAACGATATGGTTGAGTATTTTGGCGAGAACCTAAACGGATTTTTGTTTACCCAAAATGCATGGGTGCAGTCTTATGGTACGCGCTGTGTAAAACCGCCGATTATCTGGGGGGATATAAGACGAAATAAACCTATTACAGTAGAGTATATTGCTTATGCGCAAAGCCTTACAAGTAAACCGGTAAAAGGTATGCTTACAGGGCCTGTCACCATATTAAACTGGTCATTTCCCCGTGAAGATATATCAAATAGGGAAATGGCGTTTCAAATTGCACTGGCACTAAAAGAAGAAGCAGCGGACCTTGAATCAGAAGGTATTCGGATTATCCAGATTGATGAAGCTGCATTAAAGGAAAAATTGCCTTTGAGAAGGTCTGATTGGCACAGCGATTATTTAGATTGGGCGATCCCAGCTTTTAGATTGGTACACTGTTCAGTAAAACCCTCTACGCAGATTCATACTCATATGTGCTACAGTGAATTTAACGATATAATTAATGAAATTGATGAAATGGATGCAGACGTAATCTCTTTTGAGGCGGCACGTTCCCATTATTCTATTGTTGATGTACTTGCTAAAGCAAAATTTAAGACAGCAGTTGGGCCCGGCGTTTATGACATACACTCTCCGCGGGTACCGACAAATGAAGAGATAAAATCGGCAATTTTATTAATGCTAAAAAAAATAAGCCCGAAAAAATTATGGGTTAATCCAGACTGTGGGTTAAAAACCAGAGGAGAGAAAGAGACTAATAAAAGCCTAAGGAATATGGTAGCTGCAGCCAACAGTATAAGAAATAATATTAGGTGATGTTTACTTAATTTTTATACTTGTAGATTATATATAAAAAATTATAAAGCGAAGTAATAAAATTCGGCCGCATCAGTAAGATGCGGCCGAAAATACTCGTATGCGCGGAGGGTTATAACCGTCCATACGGATATAACGAATAAACTAATTTATAGCTGGCAGGACTTTTGTCTTAAAGAACTCCCTTGCACTTTCGGCTGGAATGCTGTAGTTTTCGCCATTTAGCGTTACAGAAACACCGGGCCGGTGGCATTCTTTCATACAAAACGTCGCTTTTAGCTCGATTTTGTCATATAGCTTTTCTTCTTCTATCAAGTGGCGGAAAGTTTGAAGAACATTATAGGAGCCCTTTAGGTGGCAGGAACTTCCGATACAGATACGTAACTCTGTCATATCAGTTACCCTCCTTATTTGCATAATCAACATGCAGCAGTTCATGGACTTTACCTTTAAGCAGCCCTTCATATAAAGTCATCATAAGCGGATTTTCTTCTGAGCGCCGTATGCTCGAAACACGGTCTGCCGCATAAAGGCCTTTTGCACGCTGTTCTTTTTCAGAAGAAACGGCAAACGGCTGGCCAGCTCCGCAGACACACCCACCGGGACATGCCATAATCTCCACCAGATCAAAGTGTTCGCCGTTATTTATGCGTTCTATGATACTTTCTGCATTAGCAAGGCCGCTGACAACAGCTATATGAAGTTTTGCTGTTCCATACGGAAGTGTCAACTCTTTGATACCGTCCGTACCTCTAACGCCTGTCTGCGCGGCGGCAAGGAGCGCTGTCTTTGTTTTATCCGAAGTAACCCTTCTTAAAACGGCTTCCGTAACGCCTCCGGTTACACCGAATATCACACCGGCTCCGGAAATAGTTCCAAACGGCATATCTACTGCTTCTGGTTCTAATTCGCTAAAGATAACGCCGGATTCCTTGATCATGTGGATAAGCTCCTGAGTGCTTATTACCGCATCTACGTTTTTTTCCCCGTTCATCTTAAATTCTTCCCGTGCGGCTTCGAATTTTTTTGCTGTACACGGCATAACGGCAAGATGGAACAATTTTCTCGATGCGTATTTGCTCTGTTCTTTAAGTATCGCCCCGAACATTTCCATAGGGGAGCGGCAGGTCGATACATTTGGAAGCAGTTCCGGATGATTCTTTTCACAATAGCGTACCCATGCCGGGCAGCAGGAGGTAAACAGCGGAATCCCGGTTCCTTCTTCGAGCCGGTGGAGAAATTCTTCTGATTCTTCCAGGACGGTAAGGTCGGCGCCGGTCGTAGTGTCGTAAACCTCGTCGAAGCCCATGCGGTGCAGGGCGGCTACGATTTTTCCCATAGCGTTTTCGCCGTTGCCAATTCCAAGTTCTTTGCCAATACCCACGCGGACTGCAGGGGCTACCTGGACAGATACTTTTACATTTTCCGTATTAAGTGCGTCCCATACTTTATCTGTATCGTTTCTGACTACGATTGCGCCTGTCGGGCAAACTGCCGAACACTGCCCGCAGCCGACACACGGAGATTCAGAAATCGGGATGTCGAATGCTGTGCTGATAGTCATTTTAGAACCTCTTTTGGCAAAGTCTATCGCGCCTACATTTTGAATTTCATTGCAGACCCTAACGCAGTCGCCGCATAGAATACACTTGCTTGCATCTCTTATGATACAAAGCGAGGAATCGTCTACTATCGGTTCAGGTGAGGTATTCGGGAAACGAACACCGTCTATATGAAAGCGCATAGCAAGATCTTGAAGTTTGCATTTTCCATTATTGTCACAGGTGGTGCAATCGCGGCAATGATTGGCAAGCAGCAGCTCCAGTATCATCTTCCTATACTTGCGCAGCCTTTCGGTATTTGTCTTTATAGACATACCGGGACGCGGGGGAGTGGAGCATGCAGCTTCCAGAATTCCTCTTTCGTTTTCGACCATACACATCCGGCATGCGCCATAAACCGATAGTTCTGAATGGTAGCAGAAGGTTGGCATTTTAATGCCGGCCTTGCGTATAAGCTCTAAAAGGTTTTTTTCGTTTTCAATTTCAACGGGTATTCCGTCTATCGTTACAAACTCGCGGCTCATGTTCAGACCTCCTTAATTGCGTTAAACGGACAAGTGCCGATGCACGCTTCACATTTGATACATTTCGATTGATCGATAGTAAACGGTTCTTTTATTTTTCCGGAGATTGCATGTACAGGACATACTTTGGAGCATTTAGAGCATCCTTTGCATTTTTCCGGATCTATTTGTATTTTTTTAAGCTTCTTACAGTTACCGGTAGGGCATATCCCGCGAATATGGGCTTCGTATTCATCCCTAAAGCTCCTAATCGTACTGCGAATAGGGTTTGGAGCGGTTTTACCAAGGCCGCAAAGTGCAGTTGAAATTATCATATCTGACAGCTCCAGCAGCGTTTCAATATCACCTTCCTTACCTTCGCCTGAGACAATGCGCTCTAAGATTTCAAGCATCCGCTTGGTACCTTCGCGGCACGGCACGCACTTACCGCAGGATTCATTTTGCGTAAAGTGCATAAAGAAACGTGCTACCTCAACCATACAGGTATGTTCATCCATAACTACAAGGCCGCCAGACCCTATAATCGCGCCTACTGATTTTAAAGAGTCGTAATCAAGAGGGAGGTTCAGATGTTCCTTTGTAAGGCAGCCGCCCGACGGGCCTCCTATCTGTACTGCTTTAAAATCTGCACCATCGCGGCAGCCGCCCCCGATGTCGTAGATGACCTCACGGAGGGTAGTTCCCATAGGTACTTCTATAAGGCCGGTATTTTCAATATTGCCTGTTAGGGCAAATGCCTTTGTACCGGAGTTATTTGGGTTTCCTATACTATTAAACCACTTAGAACCTTTATTTATAATTTCCGGTACGTTTGCATAGGTTTCAACGTTATTAGGGACTGTAGGTTTGCCGAAAAGACCTTTGACGACAGTAAGCGGGGGACGTACCCGTGGGAAACCGCGTTCGCCCTCAATGGAAGCGATAAGAGCGGTTTCTTCGCCGCATACAAAAGCGCCGGCGCCGCGATTGATATGAATATTAAAGCTAAAATCACTTCCTAAGATATTGTCACCTAAAAGCCCGAGCTCTTCTGCCTGTTTAATAGCATTCTTAAGGCGGGAGACTGCCATGGGGTATTCGGCACGTACATATATGTATCCTTTTAAGGCACCAGTTGCAAGGCCGGCTATCATCATACCTTCCAGCACGCGGTGGGGATCCCCTTCCATAATGCTTCTGTCCATAAAGGCACCGGGGTCACCTTCGTCACCGTTGCAAAGTATATATTTCTGGTCTGATTCTATTTTTCTAACGGTCTCCCATTTGATACCGGCGGGGAAGCCTGCGCCACCTCTTCCGCGAAGCCCAGAATCTTTAACTTCTTTAACTATTTCGTCTCCGCTCATTTCAAATAACGCTTTTTCAAAAGCGGAATATCCTCCAACTGCTATATACTCTGAAATAGAGTCTGCATCGATATGTCCGCAATGCTCTAGGACCACCCTGGTTTGCTTTTTGTAAAACGGGATATCTTCTTGTTTTGGATACACTTCACCGTTTTTCTTATATGCCAGGCGGTCAATAAGTTTACCGCCGATAATGGTGGTATCTATAATTTCTTCACAGTCTTCCTTTTTTACCTTTGTATAAAGCCACCCTTGAGGTTCGATGCGAACTAAAGGCCCCATTTCACAAAAACCGTGACAGCCGCATTTTTTTAGGCCGACAGACTCATCATGCGCTTCTTCCTCAAGTTCTACTGAATATGGCAGACCCTTTTCAGCCATAATTTCAGACAATCTGTCATAAATCCCTAAAGAACCGCCGGCGATGCACCCTGTGCCTGCGCAAACCAGTATTTTTTTTGTCTGCGAGTCAAAAGTCTTTTTAACTGCGGCTCTAAACGCAATGAGTTCTTTTCTATTTTTTATCATGGCTTAGTTCCTCCTTTAAGCTTTCAAGCAACTCCGAAGCCTTGTCAGGCGTCATAGAGGGATAAACCTTATCATTAACCGTTATGACTGGTGCAAGGCCGCAGGCACCGAGGCAGGATACTGTTTCCACTGTGAAATTTAAATCGTCAGTGGTCTTTTTGGAAGCAGACAATCCAAGCTCCGATCTAAGCCGCTCTAAGATAGGGACAGAATGCCTGACATGGCATGCTGTACCATCGCATACTTTGATAACGTATTTTCCCTTCGGCTCCAGTGAAAAATTTTCATAGAATGTTGCCACGCTGTAAGCTTTTGCTTCGCTGATTCCAAGCCAGTTTGCCATATAGGGGAATACCTCTCTTGGAATGTAATGATAATGTTCTTGAATTTCCTGCAGGATCGATATAATCGCCCGCGGATTGTTTTCGTTGGCTGACAAAATCTCGTCGACCACTGCGAAATCAAATTGACCGTTCATTTGTTTCCTCCTTAAAAATAACTGACTTTTATCTTTTTTCCCATTTTTTTTAGGCAGTCAGATAATTCTTCAACAAGCTGCATTTTTATACTAAAATTTATAGGCAGATTCGGATTTTGGTGTGCCGGGTTAATGGCACGGCCTACAAAAAAGTTAATGTCTGTAGCTTCTTCGAAAAGCATACGGCTGATTTTCGATGCGCCGTCTTTCTTAAAGCTCCACTGTTCGTATGATTTATTGTCTGCCAGATAATTTTTTGCATATTCTAAAACGCGGTTTACCGTGATCATGCCTTCTGTGACCAGCTCCACACCATCAATAGTTGCTGTGGGGGGTATTTTAGGGTCTAGATATTTTAAATCCGGGACTATCGGCTTTTTTAAATACTCCGACGCAATGGTAGATGTCGTTCCACCGCATACGATATGCTTGCCTTCCTTTGCAAAGAATAAAGACATCATTCGTTTACAGTCGTCGCGGTTGGAAGGCGGGCCTAGCAGTAAATTCATAGGAACGCGTTTTCGGATACGTACGGTACATACTGTTGCATCGTCACCAGGTTTTCCGTTGTATAGCTTATTGACTTCATTTATTAGAATAGTTGTGAGCGTTTTGGCAGTATATCCTACGTGCCAGAAGTTCTCCATAAATTTGGCAATATCTTCACGTTTCCAGCCAAAATTCCAGACACCGCCGACACCGGCATGCTCAACGCCGTCACTCATAGCTATAAATACATCGTCTTTTTTTAGTGAGATGTCAGAACAATAGATTTTCTTTCCTCCGATATCAAGCACTGTATACGGGAACTCAAAGTCCTGGCCATCACGCAATAGAATAACTTTAGGATTGTCATACTGGATAATTTCTGCACGCTTATAATTTACAATCCTAATGACGGTGAAGGTGGAATATGCAATCCCACGGACCGAACATACGGGCAAGGTGGCGGCTATCGTTTCAACAGCGTCTTCAAGTTTTAGCCCTTCGGCAAGCATTGTGGAAATGATTTTTGCAGTCAGCGTTGATAGAATACTAGCCTTGACGCCGCTACCAAGCCCATCCGCTAAAACAACGATCATGGAATTTTCACCTTGTTCTACTATCTCTACATGGTCACCGCAGAGTTGTTCCCCTGCATGATTTAAAAACATGTATCCGATATCAGCACAAAGATCACTCGTCTTTTTCAACATGAGCTATCGACTCCTTCAACTTTGTTAATGCAATCTTGGTCTCTGCCGTTGTTTCTCCAAGAAGTGAGGCAATTTCCTGTACTATGCGCATCTGCTTATCTACAACCTGGTCCGCTATTTCAACGGTCTGACGCCCGATTTCCTCTTTTTTGAGCCGCTCTTCTTCACCTTCTGTCACGTCTCTGATAATTGCTATAAGAACATGAGTTGTCTTGTCGTGGACTACTGTCAATTCAAGGTATTTTTGGAATTCAGCATAATAATCGCGCTGTTCCTTGATCATCTTGCCGTTATCCAATACATTGATAAAATGAATAGGGTCCATAACGCGTACGAGCAGTTCACCCAAAACATCCGACTCATGATTGATGTGGAGCATTTTCATCGCGGCACTATTAACTTGCTGTACTTCAAGATTTTCGTTTACGACGAGCAGACCGTTAGGTGAGTTGTCTAAGATCGTATTGGAGAGGCGCTCTGTTTTATTCATTAGGAAAGGCAAACACATACTGACGTCTGCTTTACCCTGACAAACTGCAATAGCTTTTTCCCGGCAGGTATTATAGCCGCAGCTTCCGCAATTCAGCTCGTCCTCGGGTTTTAGTTTTCCGGTCTTTTTAAGCACTTCTTTAATTTCAGCTTCAGATGGCATATACTTGACGCTGCCGATATAAGAATGATGTTTAAATAATGCGTCTTCCTTCGGCTTTGAAACGTTAAAATCTTTCTTTCCCGCATATGATGTAACATCCTGAAAATGGCGGACGGGTGAGTTTTTATATTTTTCCATAACCGGGCCGCCGATGCAGCTTCCGGCACAGGAGGACATTTCTATAAAACAATTATGGATATTACCTGCTGCAATATCATCTAATGCTGCCCGGCAATTGTCCGTACCGTCTACTGTCATACAAGTGTATCCGGTATCTGGAATGTCCATAGTTTTAAGTATGCCGCCGACTGTGGGGAAGAGGCGGGCCCTGCTTTCTTCAATTAAGTCCATTTCTTTTTGGGGCTGGCATTTTGCCATGTCAAACATTCTGGATAATTCGTCAAACGTTAAGACTGCATCGACAGGGCTGTTTTCCGCCTCATCCTTTTTTGAAAGACATGGCCCTATGAACACTGTTCTTGCGTTTGGCAGCCGGCGCTTTATATCAATACTGTGTGCGATCATCGGCGATACGACGGGAGAGAGGTATTTTAAAAGGTCTGGGTAATACTTTCGTATCAGCAGATTAGCCGAATGGCAGCAGGAGGATATGATTACATCCTCTGCTTTTTCTTTAAGCTGCTTCTCATATTCCCGTTTTACCAGTGTTGCCCCGATCGCTGTTTCTTCTGCAGATGTAAAGCCCAGCTTGCAAAGAGATTCCTTAAGTGAGGAAAAGCCTATACCTTCGAAATATGCCGCAAAGGATGGTGCTACACTAGCTATAACCGGCGCATCCTCGCATAAAAGAACTTTAATTATCTCTGTTCCGTCGGCGATCTGCTTGGCATTTTGCGGGCATACTACAAAGCACTGCCCGCAGAGGATACATTCATCTCCGACTATATGCGCCTGGTTCCCTGAAAAGCGAATGGACTTGACAGGGCAATGCCGGATGCATTTGTAACAATTTTTACAATTTGATTTTTTTAATTTAAGTACTTCCGACATTTTTCTCTCCTTATCTATTTAAGCCTTTTAAGAACTTCGTTTTCAAAGAAACTGCCAACTGTCTCCGGTGAAACGGAAAAGTCTTTATCACCTATAGATACATTGACGCCGGTTTGGCATTTTCCCATACAAAACGTTCCCGCAAGCTCGATTTTATCTTTTAAGTTATTTTCAGCTATCATATATTGAAGCTGTTCCACAACCTGACGTGAACCTTTTAAGTGACACGAACTGCCGATACAAATAGTTATTTTCATAAAATTTACCTCCTGATTATTCGTAACTTACAACGTCTATCCAGTGGAGCAAAAATTCGCGTTCTTCTTTTTTACCTTTGACAAGCTGAGAGGCGGCAACTATAGGTATCCATTTTTCAACGTATTGTCTTGCCGTATCGCTTTTTTTGCAGAACAGATTCAGATATTTACCGGCAAGGTCTATTTCACCATCAAGCCAGAATAATAGATAAGTCCTTGCAACATCTGCGGAGGCATTTCCCTGGGTGGCGTGAGACCAATCCAGAATATAGGGTACACCATCCGGTTTTATGATGATATTGGAGGGGTTAAAATCTCCATGGCATACCTTATTGTGCCTTTCCATGCCCTCCAGCTGTGTGTGCAGCTCATATCTTGTCGTAGCATCTAGCCCGCTGCTGCTGATTTTACGGTGCATTTTATCTGTCAAATTACTGAGCATCGGAGCTTTTTTGCTATGTATCTCCATCTGTGTATTTACGAATAGATTTAAGTAGCTGTCTTTCTTATCAGGTTGCTCGTTCATCAACTGCTGCAATGTTTTCCCCGGAATAAATTCCGAGCGGATAGCCCACTTACCGTCGATTTTCATAACTTCCAGAATCTGCGGAACGTTTAGACCCGTCTCTTCTACACGCGCCTGATTAAGCGCTTCATTTAAAATATTTGCTTTGGAAAAATCAGCGTCAAATACTTTAATGACAGTGTCGCCATCTCGGTATACGGTTTTATTTGTTTGGACAGCGATAACTTTATATAAATTGTTACTCATATTCCTCCTCCTTATTTACCGTAGTATGCGTTTAAATACATTTGCTTGATTTCACTCATTAATGGATATCTCGGATTGGCGCCCGTGCACTGGTCGTCGAAGGCCTGCTCTGTCATTTCATCAAGACGCTTTAAGAAATCCTTTTCATCTATACCGTAATCCTTAATTGTTTTTTTAATACCGACATAGCCTTTAAGCTCGTCGATTTTCTTTATAAGGCCTTTTAATTTTTCTTCATCTGTCTTTCCTGTTATTCCAAGGTAATCTGCGACTTGCGCATAACGTGCAAGGGTATACGGATGGTCGTATTGTGAAAACGTACCCATTTTCTTAGGTGCTTCTACAGCATTGAAGATAAGCACCTCGTTAATCATTAGAGCATTTGCAATACCATGGGGCAGATGGTGAAAAGCACCAAGTTTATGCGCCATTGAATGGCATACGCCTAGGAAAGCATTTGCAAATGCCATACCAGCCATGGTAGCGGCATTGGCCATCTTTTCTCTGGAAACAGGTTCTGCTGTGCCAGCAACGGCACTGTCGTAGGCCTGCGGCAGATATTCAAAAATCATTTTTAAAGAACGAAGCGCAAGGCCGTCTGTATAATCTGTTGCCATAACGGAAGCATATGCTTCCAAGGCATGTGTTAAAGCGTCAATACCAGAGGCAGAGGTTAATCCCTTAGGGGCGTTCATCATCATATCTGCATCCACAATAGCCATCTTCGGCATCAGCTCATAATCTGCAAGCGGATACTTGACGCCGCTGGTTTCATCCGTTATTACTGCGAACGGAGTAACTTCACTACCAGTGCCGGCCGAGGTTGGAACAGCAATGAAATACGCTTTATCTCCCATGTGGGGGAAGGTATATACTCTTTTCCTGATATCGATAAAACGCATTGCCATATCCAAAAAGTCTGCTTCCGGATGTTCGTACATTACCCACATGATTTTGCCTGCGTCCATGGCTGAACCGCCACCGACTGCAATTATTACGTCGGGGGCAAAGGCTGTCATAAGTTTGGCGCCTTCCTTGGCGCAGGCAAGTGTGGGATCTGGAGCTACATTTGAAAAAGTAGTATACGTAATTCCCATTTCGTCTAGCTTTTGTTCGATGGGTTTTGTATAGCCATTGTTATAAAGAAAACTATCAGTTACAATGAATGCTTTCTTTTTGTTCATTACATATTTAAGTTCGTTTAACGCAACCGGTAAACAACCCTTTTTAAGATACACCTTTTCAGGCGCACGGAACCAAAGCATATTTTCTCTCCTTTCAGCTACGGTCTTTATGTTTATAAGATGCTTGACACCTACGTTATCGCTCACAGAGTTACCACCCCAGGAACCGCAGCCAAGCGTCAGAGAGGGTGTAAGCATAAAGTTGTATAGGTCTCCTATACCGCCGTGCGAAGAAGGGGTATTTACAAGAATACGGCAGGTCTTCATTCTTTCAGAAAATTCTGCTAGTTTCTCTTTTTCCATTACCTCGTTAAGATAAACGCTGGACGTATGACCATAACCGCCATCGGCAATCAAACGTTCTGCTTTTAAAAGTGCGTCTGAGAAATTCTTCGCGCGGTACATCGCAAGTACGGGGGACAGTTTTTCATGTGCGAATTCTTCTGAAAGCTCAACGCTTGTAACCTCGCCGATGAGTATCTTCGTATTATCAGGTACTGTGATACCTGATAGTTCAGCAATTTTACATGCAGTCTGTCCGACGATTTTTGCGTTTAGAGCACCATTTATAATTATTGTTTTTCTTACTTTTTCGGTTTCTTCAGGACTTAAGAAATAACAGCCTCTATAGGAAAATTCATTCTTTACCTCCGTATAGACTTTATCAAGTACGATTACAGACTGCTCAGAAGCACAAATCATTCCGTTGTCGAAGGTCTTAGAGTGGATTATAGAATTTACCGCAAGAGGTATATTTGCACTGCTGTCTATAATTGCAGGTGTATTCCCAGGGCCTACTCCTATTGCCGGTTTCCCGCTTGAGTAAGCGGCTCTTACCATACTTGGGCCGCCTGTAGCAAGGATTACATCAGCTTCCTTCATCAACAGGTTGGTCATCTCTAAAGAAGGGACATCTATCCATCTGATGATACCTTCCGGAGCTCCGGCCTCGATAGCAGCTTCAAGGATCAACTTTGCTGCTGCGATGGTCGCTCCTTTTGCCCTTGGATGAGGGCTTATTATGATCCCGTTTCTAGTTTTTAAGGCCAAAAGTATTTTAAATATCGCGGTTGAAGTGGGATTTGTCGTCGGGATGACTGCTGCGATAACACCTAAAGGTTCTGCGATTTTTTTGATCCCGAAAGCCGTATCTTCTTCAATTACGCCGCAGGTTTTCGTGTTTTTGTAGGCGTTATAGATGTATTCAGCAGCATAGTTGTTTTTTATCACCTTATCCTCGACAACGCCCATACCGGTTTCATCAACTGCCATTTTTGCAAGGGGTATCCTTGCTTTGTTTGCAGCAAGGGCGGCCGCCTTGAAAATTGCGTCTACTTGCTCTTGAGAATATGACGCGTATTTTTTTTCAGCGTCCCGTACAGTTTTTAATGCTATTTTTAGCGTATCAATGTCATTAACAATTTTAAATTTTAGCATGGTTGGTATCTCCCTTGTTTTAATGTATTTTATATAGTGTCTTCTACATATCGAGTGAGTATAGGAATAGATTCTTCGATATGCTCGTTTAAAACCATTACATCGGCTGGTACATTTAACTTGCTGGTGGTAAAGTTCCAAATTGCAATAGCGCCTGCATAGACAAGGATATCGCAGATTTCTTGTGCCTCTTCTGCCGGAGCTGTGATGATACCAATCCTGGTCTTCATGCGCTCACAGAGATTTTCAAGCTTTTCAAGAGCCAAAATGTGTTTCCCATTTATCTGAGTCCCGACAAGCTCTTTGTTCTTATCGAACGCCACGACAATATTCATGCCGAAGTCACAAAAGCCATCGTAACAAAGCAAAGCGCGTCCTAAATCGCTAACGCCCACCAGTGCTGCACTGTGAGCATCTCTATATCCAAGACAGTTTTCTATTTCATTAATAAGTTCTTCTACGATATAGCCGATTTTGGGCCTTCCGCCATCACCTAATGCAGCCAGATCTTTGCGTACCTGAACATCGTTTATTTCAAGGTCGGCAGCAATTGCTGTTGCGGAGATATTTGAAGGAGCATCTTTTGGCAGCGTCTTTAAATAGGATAAATATAATGGCAGCCTTTTTAAAGTCAGCTCTGGAATTGAATTAATTTTGTTCATTTTGTTCCTCCTGTTTAATAAAATTATTTATGCGCCGTGGTATTTAAACTTTTTTTATCTATTAATAGTTTAGTGCGGTGCATTTTATATTGGAAATATAAACACGGAATATCGATATCTAAATATCGATATGGAAAATTAAACAGATATATTTGTATATATGATGATTTGCAATAATGGCAGTTAAGCTAATGATTAATTGATTATATTGTCATAAAAGCCTTTGCAAAAGGGATATCGACGCTGATATTGCGAAAGGGGAATGGCGATTAGTATATTTAATATTGATATAATTATATAATATTTATCTATTAATAATACGAAACTGGAATATCGATATATAATTATTGATATTATAAAACTGATAAGAATATTAAATAAATCATATTATAGCCGGTAAATAAAGCCAATTTGTGTAATTCTAAGAATGGGGAAAATAAATGGACATAAAAAAAGATAGTATCGAACCATTAAATTCGATACTATCTTTACTATCTTTTTTATTGATATTCTCTTAAAGAAACCTCATTTTTAGATTCATATACTTTGTCTATAAACTTTTTTTCAAGTTCGGAAAAAGTATATTTTTTCTGATAAATTAATGCATCTTTATAACTGTTAGAGGGAAAATCACATCTGCGTTGTACAAGACCATAACGCTTAAGCATATCCTGCGGTATAGGCGATACCCACATAAATGTTGAAGGAATAAGCGAAAGCAGTTCAAATTGGTTTGCTCTTTCATACAGATAAATCCTCTTTTTAGTAGGCGGATTTTTCTTAAGCTTGTCTTTATCCGTAGTTAAATAAGGAACGACGGTATCTCCGTGTATAATTTCAATAGACTTGCGTAGATCCTGTGGCGAAATTACGTTTTTGTTTGCTAGTATATGCTGCTTAGACATAAGAGCAAGATAACTGAATTCCCAAATGAGATCGCTGCATAAGTTTTTTTCTGCCAGAAAATTTTGAAAATACTGTTCGTAAACGGTTTGGTAACGGATGATTCCAATTTTAAATGTCCCATCTACTACATTGTTTATCGTTTTAACAGAACCAGTCTCCAGTATATTGAGTTCCATACCCTTTGATTGGTCTAATGCTTCTGTGAAGCGAATAAGCGCTTTTGAAATATAACTGCCCCGCGGCATTGAGACACTCAGTCTCTGTACATTTTCGTTATCGCTGTTACCGATTGCTTCCATTTTTTCAAGCTGTTTTAAAATTTCGCGTGCGTGTTCAAGGAATGTACTACCCTTAACTGTAGGAACAACGCCTTTGGAAGTTCTTTCAAAAATGGCATAACCTAAAGTATCCTCGGCTTCTTTGATTGCTTTGCTTAAGTTAGGCTGCGCCATAAAAAGATTTTCCGCAGCCTGCGTAATGGAACGGGTGCGTTGTACTTCTATAGCATATTTAAAAAACATGGTATTCATGGAGTCACCAGCTTACCTTTCTGCATTTTTTCACGCAGATGTTTAGAAAGTAGGGCAAGAGAAGCTGCCATATTTTCGTTTTGGACAAGGATATCTTTAGGAACGGACAGATGAACCTGTGCAAAATTCCAAATGGCAAGCACCCCTCCAGCAACAAGCTGGTCACAAACTATTTGAGCTTGCGCTGCAGGAACAGTGATGATGCCGATGTGTATTTTCATACGGCGGCAAATATCGCTTATTTTTTCAACGGACAGGATACATTTATCATGTATATTTTTGCCTATTAACTCTTCATTTTTATCAAATGCTGCTACAATCTTTAGGCCGTATGCGTCGAACCCGCCATACTGCAAAAAGGCCCTGCCCAAAGAACCAACGCCGACGAGAGCTGCTTCGTTGGTATTTTGGCATCCAAGCAGATTTTCTATGTCATCAATTAAGTCTTTAATTTCAAATCCATATTTTGGTTTTCCTTGCGAAGAACTGGCTGCCGCAAAATCTTTGCGAACCTGTATCTCACTGAATCCAAAATGTGAAGATACGCTAGGGGCAGAAACACTTGTAGCACCTTCGGAATAGAGCTCTTTTAAATATTGTAAGTAATAGGGCATTCTTTGAAATGCTTGCAGTGAAAGATCTTTTACTTGTTTGTTTTGATCCATAACACCCTCCATCAATATCTTGATATCGATATTATACGACCGATACTGTTTTGCGTCAATAGGTGAACTTAAATTAGCTTAAATGGAATCTTAACCATTTTTAACTGTTATTTTTAGTATTCCGTAATGCTAAAGCTCTATACTCGCTAGGTAATAACCCCGTATTCTTTTTAAAAAGTTCAGAAAAACGGCCGGCTGCATTATATCCAACGACTTTGGCAATCTGCCCGATGGAAAGTTCTGCATTGAAAAGCAGGTGTTCTGCTTGCCCTATTCGGCGTTGTTGTATGTATTCGGTTATAGTGCGCTTATGTATCTGTTTGAATGTAGACTTTAACTTTGTAGTCCCCATACAGGCGATCTATACGTAAAGAGGGTTGTTTTGTTAGATAAGAGATGCTTATAGCATTAAAGAAGAGGTTTCTTGACAAAAATAATATAGCATTTATATAATTGGTTAACCAAAGATATTTAAAGGCGAAAATATTTATGCTAAAAAGAGTAGCGAATAGTTTTTTACAAAGGGAGGATACTAAAATGTTATTTATATGTTATCCTAGATGCACTACCTGCCAAAAGGCAAGGGAATGGCTTGACAACAATAAGATTTCATATGATTTTAGGGATATCAAAATTTCAAATCCAAGCTACGATGAACTAAAAGCGTGGCATAAAAAAAGCGGGTTACAACTAAAAAGGTTCTTTAATACCAGTGGCCTAAAATACAAATCTCTTAAATTAAAAGAGAGGTTACCGGATATGAGCGAAGATGAACAGCTACGTTTACTCGCTACGGATGGTTTGCTGGTAAAACGCCCTGTTTTAATTGGAGACGATTTTATTCTGGTTGGTTTTAAGCAAGCAGAATGGGAGAGACTAAAATGAGCGAACTTACAAAAATGCCAAACATAGGTGAAAAACTTGAAAATCAGCTTCATAAAGTAGGTATAAATACGCCGGAGGAACTAAAGGTGATTGGCAGCCGCGACACTTGGCTTCGTATCAAGGCTATCGACTCGTCGGCTTGCTTAATGCGACTTTCAGCTCTAGAGGGTGCAATTAAAGGTATCCGATGGCATTATCTAGATACAAAAACAAAAGAAGAACTTAGAGAATTTTATCATACCCATAAATAACTAAGGTTATAAAAAGTATTATATAAAAAAGAAAAGGAGAAATGATTTATGTTAAATAAAACTCGTAAACTGGAGATTGTTTTTGGCGAGGAGGTATATGTAAGATAAGGATTTAATTCATTATACCTCCATTTATTAAAATTATTTCAGTTACGGAGGTAATAAATTTGAATAAATTAAAAAAATATGGAGCAAGCGACCGTTTCTTTGCTGAAGCCACCTTGTTTCCGGATTTGAACATGGCAAGAGTTATATCGCAGTATAAAGACCTTTATCGAATAATTACAGACAAAAGCGAGGGATTTGCCGAAGTATCCGGAAAATTCAGGCATGAAGCTTTACGCCTTTTTAATTATCCTGCAGTCGGCGATTTTGTAATGGTCGACCGTGAGGTGATGCACTCTGGAAATGCAGTTATTCGAAAGGTTTTAACGCGGAAAAGCTCTTTTGAACGTATCGCTGTTGGCCTTGTCAATCAAACGCAGGTTGTTGCAGCTAATATTGACTTCGTGTTTATCTGTATGTCACTAAAAGACGACTACAATTTAAGCCGCTTAGAAAGGTACCTTTCTGTCGCGTGGGACAGCGGTGCAATACCAGTAGTTGTATTGACCAAATCAGATTTATGCGAAAATTTGACAAGCACACTATCTGAAGTTTCCTCTGCCGCAATAGGCGTTGATATTATTACTACATCAAGTATTGATAAGGATTTCTATTTAAAGCTACTATATTATTTGCAGCCCGGAGTAACCGCATCGTTTATAGGTTCATCCGGCGTTGGAAAATCCACTTTGATAAACCTGCTGGCAGGAAGAGACGTTATGGCTACATCAGCTGTCAGGGGAGATGGTAAGGGCCGCCATACAACAACCCGGCGGGAACTACTTATACTCCCGCAGGGCGGTATAGTGATAGACACCCCCGGAATGAGGGAGCTTGGCGTAGAGGCTGTAGATTTGTCTAAATCTTTTGCCGATATAGACGAACTCATTTCGCAATGCAGATTTAATGATTGTACACATGTCTGCGAACCGGGATGTGCAGTACTTAAAGCTATTGCATCGGGCAAGCTGGATGAAAGGCGTTTTAAGAATTACCAGAAACTTAAAAAAGAAGCACGTTATGACGGGCTTTCTTTTAAGCAGATAGAAACCGAAAAGTTAAATGCAATGTTTAAGGAAGCAGGCGGGATGAAAAAAGCGCGCGACTTTATTAAGGAGAAGGACAAACGAAGATAAGCTTATGCATATTAATAAAAAGCGGAGGGTGATTGACTCTTCGCTTTTTTATTAAAGTAATGATTAAGTTTCTTACCAATAATTTACAATATTCTAATTTTATATTAAAATATGTTAAAATATAAAAAAACAATTAGGTGAAATAAATGGAAAAAAGTAAAATTTTAGTTGTAGATGACGATAAGAATATCTGTGAGTTATTAGAGCTTTATTTACTTAACGCGGGATTTGAAATAAATATATGCAACGATGCAAAAAGTGCCAGGGATAACCTACTGGTTAATACATACGACATAATCCTCTTAGATGTAATGCTGCCTGATGTGAAGGGATATGAACTTTGCCAGTTTATTAAAGAAAAAAAGGATATACCAGTGATAATGATAACGGCACGCGATATGTTGAAAGATAAAATACAGGGATTTAACTGCGGGGCAGATGATTATATTGTTAAACCATTCGAGCCTGTAGAAGTTATTGCCAGGATAAATGCACGATTACGTAAACCTAAGGTTAAGGAAGGCAGTAATACAAACAGTATACTCAAAATCGGGAAAGTTACGGTGAATATAGATGCGTATGAGGTTAAAAAAAGTGATAAGCATGTTGATTTAAAGCCAAAGGAAGTTAAACTTTTACATTTTCTTTTATTAAATAAAAATATCGTTATGTCAAGGGATACGCTTTTACAGAAAGTATGGAATTATGAATTTTCAGGAGACACGAGAACTGTGGATGTCCATATTAAAACATTGCGAAAAAAGCTTTTAGATAAAGGCGATAGCTGGGATATCAAGACAGTGTGGGGCGTTGGCTATAAGCTTGAGGGCAAGTAAGATGTTTAAAAGTATATTTCAAAAAATATTTGTTACTTATCTTTCTATTTTGATACTTGTCATGATAGTGCTTACTGTGACAATTTCTTCACTTGCAGATAATTATGTTTACAATGAAAAAAAAGGTGTGCTTCAAAGTGTTGCCTATAAAACTAATAGTATAGCAAACGATTATTCAAATGGAGAAATAAGCAACTCTCAGCTGACTGAGTTAATAGATTCTATGGGATATATAACTGATACCAAGATTTATATTGTAAAAACAGATGATTCAGGTAACATCAGTTTAGGAGATGAACTTGGTGACGATTATTTAAGGAATGCGATTGATAAAGTTTTAGAAGGGGAAGAAGTCTTCCTAGTTAGGCAGTACTCTAAAGGATTTGAGGCGCAGATGCTTGTCGAAGCTTATCCGTGGGCAGATTCGAGTGGCATAAAGGGCGCTATCTTGCTTTTTTCTCCCGAGAAGGAGATATCGTCTATTGTCAGTAATATCCGCATAATAATATTGCTGACTGCAGCAGCATTTGTTTTGATAGGCGGCTTTATCATATACCTATTTTCAAAGAGAATAGTAAGGCCTATAAAGGAGATAGATACAGCATCCAGAAAAATGTCGGAAGGGGAGCAAGTTGAAGATATAAAGATACGTTCTAAAGATGAGCTTGGCAGCCTTGCTTCTTCCTTTAATAGTATGAAGGGAAAATTAATTAAGAATGAGGAACTGCGGCAGAATTTAATTGCCAATATTTCTCATGATCTTCGCACACCAATAACCAGTATAAATGGGTTTATAAGCGGAATGTACGACGGAGTTATAAAACCGGAGGATTATCTTAAGTATATAGGTATAATACGCCAGGAGACAAAACGCCTTATAAGTTTAACCGGAGAGATACTGGAAACTGCAAAGATCCAATCCGGGAATATTGAGCTTAATAAAAATACCTTTAACCTAAGGCGAATTGTAGATAATGCTGTAAAAGCAAATAAGCAAATTGCTATAGATAAACAGATTAAAATAGTAACCAATGTGTCTAAAGATATTAAACTTCATGCAGATGCTAAAAAAATAGAACAGATTTTATATAACCTTATTAATAATTCTATCAAGTATTCTGACGAAAATAGTATAGTAACTGTAAATGCAGAACAATTTAAAGATAAAATCAAAGTTTCAGTAAAAGATACCGGCGCTGGCATACCGCCAGAGGATATACCTCATATATTCGACAGGTATTTTAGGGCAGACGTGACTAAAGGAAAAGACGGTTTTGGTTTAGGACTTTGCATTGTAAAAACATATGTAGAAGCTCATGGCGGACATTTAGAGGTTAAGAGCAAAGTGGGGGAAGGTACTCAAATTTCTTTTGAAATACCTGCTTTATAACGTTTACAAACTGTTTACATTTAATCTGATTGAGTTTTACACCTTAAAAATATAATACATTTAAGCTAAAGCAAGGAGGGTGTTATGAAAAAGATCTTATACGTATGTTTGACAATTGTATTTTGTGTCATGCTTTTTAGTGCCTGCGCAGGCGAAAACAACGAAAGCGCAAGTCAAACACAGACCGATAATGTAAGTACCACATCGCCTAGTGCATCGCTTAACGAAGGTGAAGGGCAGACAGATTCTTCAATTATTGCAAAATCATCTAATACCGTTTCTGATAAAGAAAAAGAAGAAATATTAAATGATTTATCAAGCGAATTGGACAGTGCCCTAGATAATGTCAATGACCTTCAGGATCTCAACGATTCAGATTTAGACGTTGACGATATCGATTAGAGAGGAGAATTAAAATGAAAAAAAGAATAGCTATAATACTTTCAGTAGTTTTTATCTTTACAGTATTTACAGGATCAGTTGCATATGCTGCTAACGGGAATAATAGTTCGAGCACCACATCTAATGGCATGAAAACAAGAAGCCAATATATAGAGGAGATAAAGCCTCTTGTAAATGAAATAGTTGCTAATAAGGAACAGATTAAATCATTAACCCGTGAATTGAACACAGTACGCCAACAGGCACAGGTATGCATTGAGAATTATAAGGAAGATATTGACTCTGTTACAGAGGAGCAGATTCAGGAAATGCAAAGAATTATGTCGCAGATCAAAGAGTGCAATACTACACTTAAAAATTCAAATGCATCGATGGAAAAAAATAGACAAAATTTAAGAACTATGAAACAGAACAAAAATTATGAAGCAATAAAGACAGCATACAAAAACATCATAAGTATTCAGGAACAAAGAATAGAGCGCATTCAGAAACTTATTGAACTAAATAAAGAAATTCTAGATATATGATTTGTCTCTTAAATAAAAAAGCCTTCGTTAACAAAACGAAGGCTTTTTTATTTAACCAGATTTTTATTATTTACTCTATTTAAAGCACATATTTATTAGGTAGTATAAAGAGCTTAAGATTTCTTGACAAAAATAATCATCGTCTTTATAATTAGTTAAACTAACTAATTAGGTGTTTTAAGGATGGATTTTAATATAGGGATATTTGCAATAAGGTATATAAGAGGTTTATATATTAAAAAGCAAATGAACTACATTTTTTAATTTGGGAGGCCTTATGCCGAATTTGTTTAATAACCAAGTAAATGATATATTAGTAGATATTTATAGCACAATAATAAGAGTTGAAGAGGAAATGCTAAAGAGCGTGAACCGAGATCTTGGTATAAGTGAACTTCATATACTTGAGACGGTTGGTAGAAAAGGCAATAAAGGATGTTCAATAAGCGAAATAGCACAAAGCCAAAAGGTAACTCTTCCTACGGTTACTGTTGCTATTAAAAAACTTGAGAAAAAGCAGTATGTAAAAAAAATACGTTCTGCCGAAGATGCAAGGGTAGTAAATGTAGCTCTTACACGTGAGGGCCGTAGAGCAGATGCAGCACACAGGCATTTTCATGAACAGATGGTGAGGTCGCTCCTGCATGATATAAAAGAAGAAGATCGCCCTATGATTTTCAATGCGCTTAAAAATTTAGATACATTTTTAAGAAGAACGGCACAAGATGTAATGGCAAAATAAAAAATTAAACAAAATTAAACAATAATTAAAATGTTTTTATAGAGAGGACTTGAATATGAAAATAATAGGAACGGGAAGCGCTGTACCCAAACTGTCGGTTTCAAATGGTGATTTAGCCACTTTTTTAGACACCAGCGACGAATGGATTAATACTAGGACGGGTATTAACAGCAGACATATTTTATCAGACGAAACTATTGAAGAACTAGGGGCTAGGGCATGTTTAAATGCACTTAAAATGGCAGGATTAAAGCCCAAAGATATCGATTATATAATATGTTCTAATGTATATAGTTCGTATGTTACTCCAGCCCTTAGTTGTGTGGTGGCGGAGAAATTAAAGGTTTTTTGCCCGTGTATAGATATAAACGGTGCATGTGTAGGATTTATATATGCACTTGAGATGGCAAATGCTTTTATTGAATCCGGAAAATATAAGAATATTTTAATACTTTGTGCAGAAAACGCATCGCGCTTAGCAGATTGGAAAGATCGGTCTACATGCGTATTATTTGGAGATGCAGCAGCTGCCACTATAGTAACACACGGTGGGTGCAGGAAAGCTGCGTTTCAGATAGAAAGCTTACCAGATTCAGAAGTTATATATTCGTATAATCCCCCGGGGAACTGCCCGTATACTAAATCTTATCCCGAAGGATCTTTGATGCATATGCAAGGACAGGACGTTTATAAGTTTGCCGTTTCAATATCAACAGTTGGGTTAAAGCGCCTGATTAAATCGCAAGGAACTGATTTGAGTAAAATAAAATTCTTTTTACTGCATCAAGCTAATAAACGTATTTTAGAAGCAGTACGCTCAAGGCTTAAACAGCCAGAAGAAAAATTCCCTACAAATATTGATAAATACGGAAACACCTCTTCTGCAAGTATACCGCTTTTACTGGATGAACTTAACAGGAGCGGGAAGCTATCGAGTGGAGATTACCTGGCTATGAGCGCATTTGGCGCGGGACTAACGGCGGGAGCATGTTTAATTACATGGGGTAGCTAATAATACCGTTTTCACCGGCTTAATTAGCCGATGCAATAATAAACATTATATATTATAATTGTAAATGGAGGAATAAAAGATGACGTTTGAAAAGGTAGCAAAGATCCTTGCAGATCACAAGGATATGGACGCAAGTGAAATTAAGATGGAAAGTACATTTCAGGATTTGGAACTTGACTCTCTTGATACAGTTGAATTGGTCATGAATATTGAAGATGAGCTTGGAGTTACAATTGAGATGAACGAAAATTTAAAAACAGTAGGGGACTTAGTTAATTTAATAGACGGGGGTAAATAATATGCTGCATACTCAAATATGCGATATATTCGGGATAAAATATCCAATATTTCAAGGTGGAATGGCATGGGTATCCGATGCCTCTTTAGCAAGTGCGGTATCAAACGCAGGAGGGCTTGGGATTATTTCCGCTATGAATGCCGATGCAGACTATCTGCGTGAAGAAATCCGCAAATGCAGGACTATGACAGATAAAACGTTCGGGGTAAATATAATGCTTATGAGCCCATATGCGGATGATGTTGCACAAGTGGTGATAGATGAAAAAGTCCCAGTTGTCACTACTGGTGCAGGGCTGCCATCTAAATATATGAAGAAATGGGTAGAAGCTGGAATAAAAGCAGCTCCTGTAGTACCATCTATTGCAGTTGCAAGAATGGTTGAGAAGATGGGAGCACGCGCCGTAATAGCAGAAGGCGGAGAGTCTGGCGGGCATATAGGAGAAATTAATACTATGGCGTTAGTGCCGCAGATATGTGACGCCGTATCTATTCCGGTTATAGCAGCTGGAGGAATTGCAGACGGTCGCGGGATAGCTGCCGTAATGATGCTTGGGGCAAAGGGAGTCCAGTGCGGAACGCGTTTTTTGACGGCAAAAGAGTGTACTATTCATTCTAATTATAAAGCGCGTATTATAAAGGCACGTGATATCGATACAATAACTACTGGAAAACGCTTGGGGCATCCGGTACGTGCACTTAAAACACCCTTTACACGTAAGTTTTTCGATATGGAATATGACAGCAGCATTTCAAATGAGGAAATAGAACGATTTGGTGCCGGAGCACTTAGAAAGGCTGCGCGTGAAGGCGATGATAAAGAAGGATGTTTCATGGCAGGGCAGGTAGCCGCTATGATAAAGGATGAATTGCCCGCTGCCGACATTATATCTAATATGTTTAATCAGGCTGAAGAAGTCTTAAAGGATGCATGCCAATGGGTAAAGTAGCGTTTTTGTTTGCAGGGCAGGGCGCACAGTATCCGGGCATGGGAAAAGAACTCTATGAAATATCTCCAGCAGCAAAGAAGGTCTTTGACAGTGCTGAGACCATTAGGCCAGGAACTATTGAACAATGCTTCAACGGAGATATGAATGAACTGTCAATCACAAAAAACACTCAGCCGTGTCTTTTTACCGTAGATTATGCAAGCGCTGCCGCACTGACAGAAGCGGGTATCAATGCTGAGGCTTCAGCAGGATTTTCGCTTGGAGAACTTGCAGCACTCGGTTTTTGTGGTATACTTTCATTTAAAGAGGCATTTTTATTGGTCTTGAAAAGGGCGGAGCTGATGCAGAGCGCTGCGAAAAGGCATCCAGGGGCAATGACAGCTGTTTTAAAACTGGATACTGAGGACGTTAGAAAATTATTAAACCGGTATAATTCATTATTTTTAGTTAATTTAAATTGTCCATTTCAAAATGTAGTATCTGGTTCAACCGAACAGTTAGACGAATTTGAAAAAAAAGTGCTTGAAGCAGGCGGAAGATATGTACGCCTTAAAGTCAGCGGAGCGTTTCACTCGCCGTTTATGGAAGAAGCTAGCGTGGCACTATTTGATTACGCTAAATCTTTTGAGTTTAAACAGGCGAATATTCCTTTATACGCAAATGCTACTGCAGCTCCATATGAAGGGGATTTGGTTAAGCTTATGGCAGACCAGGTTAAGAGCCCAGTATTATGGCAGGCAAGTATAGAACGCATGATTCAAGACGGGTACGACCGGTTTGTTGAGGTCGGCGCAGGGAAGACTTTGTCCGGGCTTGTTAAAAAGATAGGCGGGGCTGAAGCCATATTAAACGTTGAAGATAAAAAAAGCCTTGCAAATACGGTTGAAATTTTGAAAGGAGAGAGCCATGCTTAAAGGTAAAGTTGCTTTAGTAAGTGGAGCTTCGCGCGGTATCGGAAGAGCAATTGCATTAAAGCTCGCAGAAAACGGGGCGGACATAGCCATTATATACGGCGGCAATGCTTCTGCGGCGGAAGAGACGAGGCAGATGGCCGAAAAATTAGGTGTTAAAGCTAAATGTTATCTTTGTGACGTATCTGATTTCAATAAAGCTGCTGAGTTGGTTAAGCAAGTAGAAAGCGATTTAGGCCTAATTTTTGCACTTATAAACAACGCCGGAATAACGCGCGACAAACTTACTGCCCGAATGGGTGAAGATGATTTTGACCGTGTGATAAGCGTAAATTTAAAGGGCGCTTTTAATCTTATAAGGCATACTTATGGTGGATTTATCCGTGCAAGGGAAGGAAGGATAGTAAACATTTCTTCAGTGGCCGGAATAATGGGAAATGTCGGCCAGGCCAATTATTCGGCATCAAAAGCAGGACTTATAGGCATAACTAAAAGTGTTGCAAAGGAATTGGCAGGCCGCGGAATCACATGCAATGCGGTTGCGCCTGGATTAATAAAAACAGACATGACAGACTCAATGCCTGAAGCCGGAAGGGAAGCTTTAATGCAGGCAATACCGATGAAACGCGCTGGGCTGCCTGAAGAAGTGGCAGATTTGGTTGCGTTTTTATGTTCTGAAAAAGCGTCGTACATTACGGGAACAGTAATTCCAGTAGACGGCGGATTAAGTATGTAGGGATTTATATTATTTAATATTTTACAAACATGGAGGGGAGAAACATATGGAACGCGTTGTAATAACCGGCCTGGGGATAATTTCTCCAATTGGCAACGATATTACATCTTATTGGGAAAATTTGCTTAACGGTACGTGCGGCATTGCTCCCATTACACGCTTTGATACAGAAAAGTTTAAAGCCAAGGTAGCGGCGGAAGTCAAAGATTTTGATCCGAAGCAGTTCGATATGGACGCACATTCAATAAGGCGAATGGATTTATACACACAGTATGCTATGGCAGCCGCAAAGCAGGCTATGGACGACAGCGAAATTAAAGGTACGGTTGGGCCGGACCGTTTTGGTGTGTATGTAAGTTCAGGTATCGGCGGTATACAGACACTTGTAACAGAAACAAAAAAATTGGAAGAAAGAGGACCAGACAGGATATCACCTTTTTTCATTCCAATGATGATATCGAATATAGCCGCCGGAAACATTGCGATGAAGTACGATGCACAAGGGGTGTGTCTGCCCACTGTAACTGCATGCGCTACGTCGAGCAATGCTCTTGGCGAAGCTTTTAAGGCTATAAAACACGGATATGCGGATGCCATCATAGCAGGGGGCTCCGAGGCAGCGATAATACCTATTGCAGTTGCCGGTTTTACAAGCTGCCAGGCTCTTTCACTAAGCAGCGACCCGCTTACAGCTTCTATTCCATTTGACAAGCGCCGTAAAGGCTTTGTAATGGGGGAAGGTGCAGCAGTTTTGGTATTAGAAGAGTATGGGCATGCTAAAAGCCGCGGTGCAAAGATATATGCTGAAATTTGCGGATATGGCAACACATGCGATGCATATCATATAACGGCGCCGAGGCCGGATGCAAGCTGTGCAGCACGCGCTATTGAAATAGCCGTGAAAGAAGCGGGATTTGAATCAGATGATAGTATTTACATAAATGCTCATGGAACGGGAACAGTTATGAATGATATAGTAGAGACTAAAGCTATAAAATTAGCTCTTGGCGAAGAGTTAGCCCAAAAATCATTGATTAGCTCTACGAAATCCATGACGGGGCATATGCTTGGCGCTGCCGGTGCAGCAGAAGCTATTGCTACTTCTCTTGCAATCTTATCGGGGCATATACCTCCTACGATAGGGTTAAATGAGCCAGACGAAGAATGTGATTTAAACTATGTGCCAAATAAGTCTGTTGAAGCAAAGATTACACTTGGGCTTTCAACTTCACTAGGATTTGGAGGCCATAATGCATGTTTAGCATTTAGGCCAGTTTCTTTAACGAGGTAAGTATAATGAATATCGAAATTATTAAAGAACTTGCAAAATTATTAAAGGACGAACAGCTGACAGTTTTAGAGGTAGAAGACGATGAGCAGCGTATTAGGATAGAAAAAGCTCCGCCAACAGATAAAAGGCAGCCTAATTATCTATCGACAGATACCGTCACTATAAGTAATACGCCAAAAGAAATGTTTAAGGCACCTGATACGGAACTGGATTTTAACGATATAAATACCGTAAAAGCTCCAATGGTAGGGGTTTTCTATGCTGCTCCGGCACCGGATAAGGAACCTTATGTAAAGGTCGGTAGCAAGATAAAAAAAGGCGATGTACTTTGTATTGTCGAGGCGATGAAACTTATGAACGAAGTCGTTTCGGAATGCGACGGAGAAATAGTTGACATCTGTGTATCTGATGGAGATATGGTGGAGTTTGGCCAGACGTTATTTAAGATATTTTAACGGGGGTAAATTACTTTGAAGAGAGAAGAGATAAAAAAAATGCTCCCTCACCGCGAACCAATGCTGCTAGTGGATGAAGTGGAATTAGATGAAAACGGAATAGCTCATGGTGTCTATAAAGTAAGGGGTGACGAATGGTTCTTAAACGGCCATTTTCCTGGCAACCCTGTGGTACCGGGTGTAATATTATGCGAGATAATGGCTCAGACCTGTGCAATTTTGTTAGGTGATTTAATACTTGGCAAGACGCCTTACTATACCAGCATAAGTAAGGCGCGTTTTAAAGATAAAGTACGGCCTGGAGATGTCGTAAATATATCAGCAAGCTTAGTAAAGCACAAAGACCCATTTTATTTTACAACGTGTGAAGCCAGAGTAAATGATAAATGCTGCGCTACAGGTGAACTGTCTTTTGCAGTTATAGAAGGGCGTTGATAGAGTGTTTTCGAAGATATTAATAGCTAACAGAGGAGAAATTGCAGTTCGTATTATCCGTGCATGTAAGGAAATGGGGATTTTAACAGTTGCAGTTTTTTCAGAAGCAGACAGGGATGCACTTCACGTAAGTTTAGCAGACGAAAGTTACTGTATAGGTCCAGCTCCGGTAAAAGACAGTTATTTAAATATGAGTTCAATAATATCTACCGCTGTTTTGAGCGGTGCACAGGCAATACATCCGGGATACGGGCTTTTATCGGAAAATGCAAAGTTTGCGAAACTCTGTAAAAAAAGCGATATTGCATTTATAGGGCCTACTCCGGAAGTTATTTCGCTTATGGGGGATAAAGAAAAGGCGCGTTCTACCATGCAGCAATCAGGCGTGCCGGTAGTTCCAGGAAGCGACCTTGTTAATAGCCTTGAGGAGGCTGTTAACTGGGGCGAAAAAATAGGATATCCGCTTCTAGTAAAAGCCCGTTCCGGCGGCGGCGGACGCGGGATGAGAAAAGTCAACGACAAAGATGAAATGGAGAAGGCATTTTTAGCTGCAATAGCTGAAGCAAAAAGCGCTTTTGGCGATGGCGGTGTGTATTTAGAAAAGTACCTGTCTCCGGTAAAACATATAGAAATGCAGCTATTATGCGACAATCACGGCAATGCGGTATGTCTTGGCGAACGTGAATGTTCGATGCAGAGAAAACATCAGAAGCTTATCGAAGAAAGCCCTTCTCCTGCTGTCAGTAAAAAGACAAGAAAGAATATGATAGAAGTTGCAATTAAGGCGGCAGAAGCAGTTAAGTATACCGGGCTTGGCACCATAGAGTTTTTGATGTCTAAAGACGGCAGTTTTTATTTTATGGAGATGAACACGAGGCTACAGGTCGAACATCCGGTAACAGAGATGATCACGGGAATAGATTTAGTTAAGTGGCAGATCCGTGTAGCCGCTGATCTACCCCTTGACATGAAGCAAAAAAACGTGAAGATGAACGGCCATGCTATCGAATGCCGAATAAATGCGGAGGACCCTAGAAATGGCTTTCGGCCTAGCTGCGGGAAAATCGAATTGCTTCATATACCGGGAGGCCCTCAGGTACGCTTCGATTCTGCACTGTATCAGGGCTATAAGATACCGCCGTTTTATGATTCTATGGTAGGTAAACTAATAGTTCAGGCACAGACAAGGGATGAAGCAATAAGAAAGATGCTTGCGGCTTTGTGTGAACTTGTTATAGAAGGTATTGAACAAAACAGAGAACTGCAGATAGATTTGATTTCGGATAAGGAATTCCGTACAGGAACTTATACCACAGATTTTTTGGAAAGAAGGGAGTAGTGCTTTAAGCGGTGTTACAAAAACGGCATTATAATTAATTATGTTTAAAAAAAATCAATTTATAAAACCCAACATCGCACTTGAGGGGCATCCGGAGATAGAAGATGATTTAGCAACTCCTATAGAAGAGGAGCTAAGCGTTACATGTTCTGGCTGCAAGAAAAAAATTACTAAAAGAGAGCTTGAACAAAGTTTATATGTATGTCCTCATTGTGCGTATCACTTTCGTATAAATGCACGCGACCGTATTAACTTAATTACCGATGAAGGGTCTTTTGTCGAGCACGACGCTAATGCAGAATCTAAAAATTTACTTGGTTTTTTAGATTACGATGAAAAGCTTAAAAAGGCAAAGTTAAATAGCAATGAGAGCGAATCTGTAGTTACAGGGCATTGCAAAATAAACGGTATTGAATGTGCGATATTTGTTATGGACTCATGGTTCATGATGGGCAGCATGGGTACTGTTGCCGGAGAAAAAATTTCCAGGCTGTTTGAATATTCTACATCAAAAAGGCTAAGTGTTATAGGTTTTACGGCCTCAGGCGGAGCCCGTATGCAAGAAGGCATTTTATCTTTAATGCAGATGGCAAAAACGAGCGGAGCTATAATGAGACACGGTGAAGCAGGGTTTTTTTATCTGACAATGTTAACAGACCCGACGACAGGCGGCGTTACAGCCAGTTTTGCCATGGAAGGCGACATAATATTGGCTGAGCCGGGTGCACTCGTAGGATTTGCCGGGCAGCGTGTAATTGAACAGACCATAAGAAAGACACTGCCGGAAGGATTCCAACGTGCAGAATTCTTGCTTGAAAAGGGTTTTGTAGACAATATAGTTGACAGGCGGCAGCAACGTGAAATCATATCTATGCTTTTAAAACTGCATAAAGGGGGTCCGCACAATGAACGCATATGAAAAGTTATGTATAGCGAGGTCAAAGGAACGCCCGACTGCGGTTGATTTTATCGACAATATTTTTGAAAATTTTTACGAGCTTCATGGAGACCAGCTCTATGGAGACGATAAGGCGATAGTGGCCGGTATAGCAACTATAAAAAAGATGCCGGTAACGGTAATTGGTATTGAAAAAGGCAAGGACACAAAGGATAAGGTGCTAAGAAATTTCGGTTGTGCACATCCGGAAGGTTATAGAAAAGCTCTGCGGCTTATGCACCAGGCGGAGAAGTTTAACCGCCCGGTAGTGTGCATAGTGGATACTTCCGGCGCTTACTGCGGAATTGATGCAGAGGAGCGAGGGCAGGGAAGTGCCATAGCTAAAAATCTTTTAGGTATGATGGGATTAAAAACGCCGGTCGTATCTATAGTCATAGGAGAAGGCGGCAGCGGCGGAGCCCTTGCTCTGGCTGTTTCAGATGAAGTTTGGATGCTTGAAAACTCCGTTTATTCGGTAATTTCACCTGAAGGCGCCGCAAGTATAATCTGGAAAGATGCTTCAAAAGCAGAGGAAGCAAGCAACGCACTTAAGATGACGGCGGAGGACTTGCTTGGGTTTAAGGTCATTGAACGTATTTTTCAAGAAAACGGTGGAGACTTTGAACCTGTATATGCATCTTTAAAAGAAGCCTTGGTAAGAACTCTTAAAAAGTATAAGAAATTTAAAATTTCTAAACTGCTGGAACATAGATACGAAAGATTTAGAAAGATCGGAGGATTAAATACTTGATTGTAATTGTAACAGACAGTTCTGCTTGTATCACGCGCCAGGAAGCGAGAAAGCTGGGCGTGGTATGTGTCCCGATGACGTATACGGTTGCAGGTACTATGTATACAGAGCGCTTCGTAAATGAAAACGGGAATTATACCGAGCTGATTGCGGGCACAAAAGAATTGCATACATCTCAGTCATCCGCCGCTACTTTTTTAAGGATATTTTCAGGACTTAGAAACTTATCCCACGAGATACTTTGCTTAAACATCTCCTCACGTTTAAGCGGTACTTTTGGAAATGCTTCCATGTGTGCGAGGGAATTAGGCGGAGAAGGTATACGCGTTATAGACACGCAATCCTCAGCTGGCGGTATACTTATAATGATTAAAGAAGCCAGAAGGCTTATTGACCTTGGGTATTCACTGGATCAGGTTGCAAAGGCAATGATGCACATGAGAGATAGAGTTAGAGTAGTATTTTCTGTTGCGGATATGATGCCTTTAAGACGTAGCGGGAGGTTAGGCCCGGTGAGGCAATCTATAGGGACTATTTTAAACTTAAGGCCGCTGTTTACATGCAAGGAAGGTGCAGTTGTGACATGCGGTGTAGCACGCGGAAGAAACGAACAGAGGCTTTCACTTATTAAATCTGTCCCAGCCGATGCCGAAGAGATTATGGTTCAGTATGCTTGTGAACGAAAAGAGGCGGAAAGCATAGCAAAAGCTTTGGAGGAAAAATGTTCAAAGCCGGTACAATTAAGGCAAATAGGGCCGGTTTTAGGGATACATTTAGGCCTTGATGTTATAGGGACCATTTGGCTTGAAGCAAACAGCCGATTAAATGAACTTGAAATGTCAAGAGACTTTAAAAAGTGATTTTTATAACTGTTTTTAAAAGCATGTTTTAATATATGCAGCGGCAAAGTATCAGTTAATCTATTGCCGCAAAAAGGAGATTTAATGGATTTATTTGAAAAATGTTTTCGATATGATGCGCCCCAAAAAGCAAAAGAAGCAGGTTTATATCCTTATTTTCATGCGCTTTCAACCGCACAGGATACAGAAGTCTTTATGGATGGGAAAAGGATCATCATGCTTGGGTCTAATAACTATATGGGGCTTGTCAGCGACGAACGATTAAAACATGCGGCAATTACTGCAATTGAAAAATACGGGACAGGGTGCTCAGGTTCTAGGTTCTTGAACGGAACGCTTAAGTTACATGAGGAGCTTGAAGAAGAGTTCGCCAAGTTTTTCAACAAACCTGCGGCACTTAGTTTCAGCACGGGGTTCCAAACAAATTTAGGCACGGTTTCAGCCTTGATGGGCATGCATGACTATATTTTAAGCGATGCTGAGAACCATGCAAGCATAGTTGACGCTACAAGGCTTAGTTTTTGTAAAAAGACTATAAAATACCGCCACAACGACATGGATAGCCTGGAAGAAAAGCTTAAAAACCTGCCGGCAGAAAACGGAAAGCTAATTGTTACAGACGGCGTATTCTCAATGGGAGGAGATATTGCCAACCTTCCTCATATCATACGTTTAGCTAAAAAATATGGAGCAAGAGTAATGGTAGATGATGCGCACGGTGCTGGAATGATAGGAAAAAACGGACGCGGTACCGCTTCGTATTATGGGCTGGAGGATGAGACTGATATAATAATGACAACTTTTTCAAAAGCGTTTGGATCTCTTGGCGGCATCATTGCAACTAGCAAGGAAGTGGTCAATTTTATAAAGCATACATCCAGGCCGTTTATATTCAGCGCATCGATACCTCCGGCATCTGCAGCAGCTGCGCTTGAAGCTCTTGATATTATAAAAAAAGAGCCGGAGAGGCAAAAAAATTTATATGATATTTCAAATTATATGAGAGAAAAATTAAAAGAGGCAAATATACCGATAATGGATGGTGAGACGGCTATAATCCCGGTATATACATACACCACCCAGCGTACGTTCATTATAGCTAAGATGCTATTCGAGGGGGGCGTATATGTAAACCCGGTGGTTGCTCCGGCAGTTCACGAAAATGAATGCTTGTTACGTACAAGTTATACTGCGACACATACAAAGGAGCAGATAGACCATGCAGCCAGCATATTCAAAGAAGTTTTTTCAAAGGTATAATAAAGTTTTAATTTTAAAGTATTTTAAAGTGCTTTTGTAGTTACTCTGCAAAGGCACTTTTTATTTAAAATAGGGATATTTTGACGTTATTTAAATAATTTTATTTATTGTAACTTAATCACGGAATAGGTTTTATGTATGAGGTTATAATTCAAACATAACAAACAAGGAGGTTAAAATTATGTCGGCGATCAAACTTACGAAAGACAACTTTAACTCTGAAGTGATAAACAGCGGTAAAACTTGGATGGTCGATTTCTGGGCCTCATGGTGTGGACCGTGCAGAATGCTCACTCCGACCATTGAAACCATAGCTTCAGAAGATCATTCCGAACTTAAAGTTGGTAAGATCAATGTTGATGAACAACCGGAACTAGCTATGAAATATGGAGTTATGAGCATCCCTACAGTTGTTATCATTAAGGATGGAAAAGAGAAAGCACGTTCTGTTGGCGTTAAAGGTAAACATGAACTTCTAGCTATGACTAAAGTGTAATTAAAGAAAGAAGGTATAAGAGTATTAAAAATAAGGAAATAAATATATATACATCTTCGCGTTAGAGAGCATTTCCAAAATAGATATATAAATATTTATTAGGTAATAGCTCGATACAAAATAATATACAGAAGGATTAGGATTGGAGCAAGGCCCGTTTTTTAAACGGGCCTTGCGCTTTGCAGAAATTTAGGTTGTTGACATATGCCAATAACCTAATATAATAAAAAATGCAGGCGTATAGAAACTATAATTTTAAATAAATGTAAGCTTGATATTTATGAATAAGAAAGCTTATGGAATATCCAAATTGTGGGTGGATATGCTATAATATATGAAACATATACTTAACTAAACAGGTAACTGGTTTTAAACCGGTCTTATCAAATAGATTATAAGGAGAAATTAAAATGAGTGAAACATGCAATAACGATTGTAGTTCCTGCAAAGAGAATTGTGCAGACAGGAAAGAACAGAACGATAGTTTAATTGAAAGCCCGCATGAGATGAGCCATATAAAAAAAGTAATAGGCGTAGTAAGCGGAAAAGGCGGCGTAGGTAAATCTATTGTAACTTCTATGCTAGCTGTACTTATGCAAAGGCGTGGATATAAGACCGCTATACTAGATGCCGATGTAACGGGACCATCTATTCCAAAGGCTTTTGGGCTGAAGGAAAAAGCAACAGGGAGCGAAACAGGTATTTTCCCTGTAAATAGCAAAACAGGCATAGAAATTATGTCTATAAATTTATTGTTAAAAAATGAAAAAGATCCGGTTATATGGAGAGGGCCTATAATCGCGGGAACAGTAAAACAGTTCTGGACAGACGTAATTTGGAACGATGTAGACTTTATGTTTATCGATATGCCGCCGGGAACAGGTGATATCCCATTAACTGTATTCCAATCTATTCCGGTTGATGGTATAATTGTAGTAACATCACCGCAGGAATTGGTATCTATGATAGTGTCTAAAGCTGTTAGGATGGCGGAGATGATGAACATACCAGTCCTTGGTATCGTAGAAAACATGTCATATTTTAAATGCTCTGATTGTGGCAGCGAGCAGAAAATATTTGGGGAAAGCCACATAGACGAAATAGCAAAAGAACACGGTATTGATATAATAGCAAAGTTACCTATAGATCCTAAGCTGGCTGCAGCTTGCGACAGCGGAATGATTGAACTTTTTAATGGAGATTGGCTTGACGTACTAGCGGATTCTTTTGATAAGCTGATAAAAAAATAAAAATTTTATAATTTCGGGGGGGTATTATATGGTCGACAGCAATTATCGCGAAGAACTAAAGCAGTATATTCCATTTTGGGATAAATTAAGTTCTAATGAACAAGAATTTTTCATGAACAATGTTTTAGATTTAAAGTACGAGAGTGGTACAACACTGCACGGCGGAGATGATGATTGCCTAGGGTTGATACTCATTAGAAACGGGACTATAAGAACTTATATGCTTTCAAACGAAGGCAAGGAAATAACGCTTTTCAGGTTAAATGAAGGGGAAGTATGTGTTTTATCAGCTGCATGTATTTTAGATTCTGTTACATTTGATGTAAATATAGATGCGGAAACGGATTGTGAAATATTCTTACTAGGGTCGACAGCTTTTGCAAAACTTGCGAGCAGCAATATATACGTTGAAAATTTTGCGCATAAGATAGCGACGGAACGCTTTTCAGACGTTATGTGGGCATTTGAACAGATATTGTTTATGAGTTTTGATAAGAGGCTGGCGACTTTTTTATTTGATGAATATATAAAAATAAAAGATAAAGACAATGTTATCAAGCTTACACATGAGCAGGTAGCTAAATATATAGGCAGTGCACGTGAAGTCGTTACCAGAATGCTTCATTATTTTGCAAATGAAGGTATAGTTGAGGTGTCTCGCGGGGGTATAAAGATATTGATGAGCAAAAATTAAGGGATCTTACGAAATAATTTTTAAAAAGTGATTTAATCACGGAGGAACGTCGTTTTTAACGATAAGATTTAGATATCAATTAAAATAGTTGGTATTAAAAAATATTAAGGAGGATACCATAATGGAAGAAACCAATGTATACAAAATGCCGCTTATAGGTGATAGCGCACCTTCATTTAAAGCCGTAACGACACAAGGACCAATCAATTTTCCAGATGATTACAAAGGGAAATGGGTTATACTTTTTTCACACCCGGCAGACTTTACGCCGGTATGTACAACTGAATTTATGACTTTTGCATCGATGGCAGATGAGTTTAAGGAACTTAACACTGAGCTAATTGGGCTGTCAGTAGATTCTCTTTATGCTCATATTGCGTGGCTTAGAAAGATAAAAGAGCTTAACTGGAACGGAAAGAAAGATATTGAAGTAAAATTCCCACTTATAGAAGACATTAAAATGGAAGTTGCCAACAAGTTTGGAATGATCCAGCCTAATCAATCCAGTACTCAGGCTGTAAGAGCAGTTTTCGTTATAGATCCGAAAGCAAAGATAAGGACAATACTATACTATCCGCTTACTACAGGAAGAAACTTCGATGAAATAAAGAGGATAATCTTAGCTCTTCAAAAGGCAGATAAAGACGGCGTTGCAACTCCGGCAGACTGGAGACCGGGAAATGACGTTATCGTACCAACTGCGGGTTCATGCGGAGCTGCTAAAGAGAGAATGGAAAATACGGATAAAGACAAGTATTGCCTAGATTGGTTTATGTGCTTTAAACGTGAGAGTAAATAGTTTGGCAATTACTTTAAAAAGGAGAAATGTATATGAAAAAATATGAATGTGCATGCGGATATATATACGACCCTGAACTCGGAGACCCGGACAACGGGATTGCACCGGGCACTGCATTTGAAGACTTGCCAGAAGATTGGGTATGTCCGGTATGCGGACTTTCAAAAGATGCTTTTACATTGATTGATTAATTTAATCAATTTAGGAAATTATTTAGTATACAAAGCGGCTGCTAATTTTAGCAGCCGCTTTGGTTTTTATAAAGTTTAATATTATAGGCAACAAATTATGTTTAATATTGTAAAATATGCACACCATAGTGATGAGGTGAGTATATGGAATCTATTTGGACAAAAACAACAGATATTGGCAGGCGGGAAGCTTTAGCCGGCAATTTAAAAGCAGATGTTGCTGTTATAGGTGGTGGCATGGCAGGAGTTTTAACCGCATATTTTTTAAAACGTAGTGGGGTAGACGTCGTTTTAATTGAAGGTAGCCAAATAGGAAGCGGGCAGACGAAAAATACAACAGCTAAAATCACATCACAGCATAATCTTATCTATAATAAGTTAATTGAGGATTTCGGAGAAGAAAAAGCAGGTAAGTATGCTATTGCCAACGAAAAAGCCATTAATGAGTTTAGACGTATAATAGAAGAGGAAAATATAGATTGTATGTTTGAAAACAAGGCAGCATATCTTTATTCTACTATCGAAGAAGAGCCTCTTGAGAAAGAGTGCAAAGCGGCGCAAAAACTTGGTATAGATGCCGAAATAGTTAAAGACGTCACTTTGCCATTCAAGGTTAAGGCGGCTTTAAAATTTAATTCTCAGGCCCAGTTTCATCCCCTTAAGTTCTTAAAGGCAATTGCAGACAAGGTCACTATTTATGAGGATACGATGGCAAAGACTGTTGAAGGGAATAAAATCCTTACGGATAAAGGCACTATAAACGCTGAAAAGATAGTGTTTGCAACACATTATCCATTTATTAATGCACCCGGATACTATTTTATGCGTATGCACCAGGAACGATCCTATGCCATGGCTTTAAAAAATGCGCCTCTACCCGACGGTATGTATCTAGGTATTGATAAGGGCAATAGTTTTTCGTTTAGAAGCAGCGGCAAATATCTGATACTAGGAGGCGGAGGACACAGAACCGGCGAAAACTCTGTCGGCGGGAAATATGATAAGTTAAGGACGCTAGCAGAGGAAATCTACCCTAAAAGCAGCGAAGTTGCAGCATGGTCCGCACAGGACTGCATCACATTGGACGGAGTACCGTATATAGGAAAGTATTCCTCTTCTGAAGATAGCTGGTATGTAGCAACTGGGTTTAAAAAGTGGGGAATGACAACCTCGATGGTATCGGCAATGATTATATCTGATATGATATCAGGAAAAGAAAACCAATATGCCGAGGCGTTTTCGCCGCAAAGGTTTGAATTCTCTGCATCTATTAAGACATTGGCAGAAGATACGATAAAGTCCGCTAAGGGGCTTATAAAAGAGGCGTTTAAACTTCCAAAGGAAAAGATCGATGAACTGCCTAGAAATCACGGGGGAATAGTTGAATATAACGGACATAAAGCCGGCGTTTATAAAGATGAGCAGGGGGAAGTTTTTATAGTATCTACAAAGTGCAGCCATTTGGGCTGTCAGCTTGAATGGAACCCAGATGAAAACAGCTGGGACTGCCCCTGTCACGGATCGCGATATAATTACAATGGAGAACTAATAGATAACCCGGCGCAAGAAAATTTAGAAAAAGAATTGACTTAAAGGACTTATAAGAATTGACAACTTAAATCACCCAGTTTAGAATGTAATAGTGTTAAATTTTACATATTAAAAATGTACTTTTAATGCGATTTACGGGGGTATAAATTGACATACGATGAAGCAATTGAGTTTATAAAGTCTACAAATAGATTTGGCTCAAAACCTGGGCTTGAAAACATTTCTAAACTATGCGAACTTTTAGGAAACCCGCAGGATACTTATAATTGTATACACGTTGCCGGAACAAACGGCAAGGGAAGCACATGCAGCATGATAGCTTCAATACTGCGTACGGCTGGATATAAGACGGGGCTATTTGTGTCGCCTTATTTGGATAGCTATGCAGACAGCATAAAGATAAACGGCAAAACGGCATCTGAGGGCTTGTTTGCGGATGCGGTATCCTTGGTAAAAGATAAGTTAGAAAGCATGCCTCAAGGTCTATTAAACGCTACGGAATTTGAAATATTAACAGCGGCCGCTTTCTTATTGTTCAGTAAAGCCGGTTGTGATATAGTTGTATTGGAAGTTGGTTTAGGCGGCCGTCTGGATGCCACGAATGTAATAAGAAACCCGCTTGCATGTGTTATTACATCCATATCCCTTGACCATACTGATGTTTTAGGGGACACTATTAAAAAGATCGCATACGAAAAGTGCGGAATTATCAAGCCTGATGGCATTACTATATCTTATCCTCTGCAAAATGAAGAAGCCTTTAGGGTGATTAAAGAAACTGCGCTTTTAAAAAACAACTTGTTTGTTGTGCCAGATAAAAAGTTAACGTTTAAAAAAGCCGCTGATTTAGACGGCGCTCAAATCGTTTATGATGATATTAACCTGTATATACCTTTAATAGGAAAACACCAGATTTATAACGCTATGACAGCTGTAGAAACTATACTTACCTTGCGTGAGCATAGGGATATGAAAGTTAAAGACGAAGATATAGTTTACGGGATAAAGAACACGTCTTTACCGGCAAGGCAGGAAGTCCTTTTTAAAAAACCCTATATCTTGCTAGATGGAGCCCATAACCCGGATGGAGTAAGAACTCTTGCCGCAACTATTAAAACTAGCCTTAAAGGAAGGTGTATTGCAGTTGTAATGGGAATGCTCGAAGACAAAGATTTTGAGACGTCTGTATCAATGATTGCTCCGCTTTGCAATATGTTCATAGCCGTTGAGCCGGAAAGCGGCAGGGCGCTTAAAAACACTGATTTAGCTAGAGTTGCCGCTAAATATTTAAACAATATAGCTAAAAGCGACGATTATATGGAAGCAATAAAAATCGCTTATGAGTATTGTGGGAAGGGCGGAGCCATAGTTGTCTGCGGGTCCCTTTATATGGCAGGTAAAATGGAAAAGACAATTCATCAGTTTATTACTGATTTTACATAGATATATTTAGTAAATTAACAAAGAGATGCACAGAGTAAATATTGAGCGTCAAGTGTTAAAGGATGGGAAGTCGCCTTTAAACGAAGGGTATTTAAGGCCCACGATTCAATGTTGCATTCCGCTGTGCTGCAATAAAAAAGAGAAAAATATTCTCCTTTGATTTGCAGCTATATTTCTGTGAAATCTAAGAAAAGGAGGATTTTTATTTTGAACAAAAAAGTTTACAAAGTAGTTGCCGCAGGGCTTTTAATTGCCCTTAGCATCGTACTAACAAGAGTTTTTTCAACGTATCTGATGATTGCCGGTATACCGGGTGCAAGATTAGCGATAGGCTTTGTACCTATTATCTTGGCAAGTATAGCCTTAGGGCCATATTTTGGTATGGTCACGGGGGCTTTGGCTGATGTTTTAGGCTATGTAATCTTTCCGAGCGGGGCATATTTCCCGCCAATAACTATAACCAGTATGCTTGTCGGTATAATACCGTTTTTGATCGTAAAAGTTATAAAGACAAAAAAAGTTTGGGCAAAGGTCCTCGTAGCTGTTGCTACAACACAGATATTATGTTCAATGTTTCTTCAAACGCTTTGGATAGCCCTGCTTTATGATTTGTCGTACGGAGACCTGTTTTTCCCAAGGGCGGTGGTTACACTTATAACGATTCCGGTATATTCTTTACTTATATATTATATTTCGATAGCACTTAAAAAAGCTAATTTGATGCCGGATCAAAACTTGTAAAAATTTCAGTGAAAAACAGAGCAAAAATTTTTGCTCTGTTTTTTATTTTTATTGTTGAAAATACATTTTTATGGTAAAATACTCAAGTATATAAGCGGGCAAGCATTAAAATAAAAAATATTTTAGCAAAATAAAACATTTTAAATAGATTTGCCGTCTATATAGTTATGTAAAGAAATAATTTATAATTTAAATAATTACCAGCTATAAAGGAAGATATCTATGGACTTATTAAAAAATATCAAAATTAATAAAAAAGTTTTAATTACAGTAGGTTCTGTATTCTCTGTGCTTTTGATTGCATTTATTGTATTATTTGTTATTACTCCATCAGAAAGTGAAGCAGCCGTAAGCAATAGAATAGCATTAAACGGTATAACTGTTAATGGTATTGATATATCGGGAATGACAAAAGAAGAAGCACTGGAAGCAACGTCTGAACTGCCGGACCAAGTACTTAATGATTTAGAAATAAACATTGATGTAGATGTAGAGGTAATCAACTTTACTGCAAAAGACCTTGGGTTTACAACTGATTATGACGATGTAATAACGTCAGCTATCAACTACGGAAATACGGGATCGTTGTTTACCAGGTGGATGGAGACGAATACTGCGAAAAGCAAAGGGAAAGACTTTATAGTTAAAGCTGTTGCTGTAGAAGAAGATGTTAAAGCTGCAATTTTGGCCAAGGAAGATGAATTTAATAGAGAAGCGCAGGATGCGACTGCTGTCTTTGCGCCATGGGGATATCTTGCAGACGGAACCTTATACGAGCAAGACGAACAAACTATGATAGAAGCCGCCGCTAGCGGCAAAACGTGGGAACGCCCGAATCTTGTAACGATTTCTGCAGACCAGATGCCTAATAAATATAGATATGAGTATTGGAAAAACACTGCCTATGTAGACGATTATATACCGAACGATGCAAAGATATCACGTTTTCAGTATACGGATGCGGTAACAGGGCTTTCTGTTGATATGAACACCATAATAAACGAGGTATTAAACGCGGTTAAAGAGAACGATTTTTCTACTATAAAAGTGGATGCCGAAGTTACCGAGCCTAATGTAACCTTAGAAGACGTAAAAAAATCTACGCAGCTGATTTCATCTTGGACGTCTAGTTATTCGACACATGCGACTTCAACAAGAACATGGAACGTTGCAAAGCTGTCCGGCATTATAAACGGCCAGGTGATTGAACCGGATACAGAATGGTCTATAAACGATACGGCAGGGAACAGAACATTAGCTGCGGGCTGGAAAGCAGCAGCAGGTATAGAAAACGGTGGATATACCGATCAACCGGGCGGCGGCGTTTGCCAGATTTCTAGTACGCTTTATAATGCTGCGATAAGGTCAGATTTGGAAATTACAGATTCTACCCACCATTCAATAATATCAGGTTATATTCCACTTGGGCTGGATGCGACTATAAGCTCCGGTGCACCTGATTTAAAGATAAAGAATAATCAAAGCACACCTATATATATCGTATCTTATATAAACCCGAAGGATAAAAATGTAACGGTTGAGATATACGGGCAAACAGTTGTAGACGATAAATATGGAGATGTTATACTTACATACACATCGGACAACTTGGGAGCGTATGGCAACACTCCAGTTATGAATTACGTTTATAATGCAACAGTATCATATGATGGAACTCCAATTCCGGAAGGAGGATCTGTAGTATACGCCGAAGCACGGCCGGGTAGAAAAGCGCAGACATATAAACATACTTTATCACTTGACGGAACTGAACTTAATGTCGAGAAATTTACCTATTACCAATGGAGGCCGATAAACGGAACGACTTATGTAAACGGCCCAGATCCGGCTGAGGTCCCACCAACGACATCACCGACGACATCGCCGACGACGTCACCAACTACGTCACCAACGACATCGCCGACCCCATAATATAGCTTATTAACCTGCTTTAGTGTATTTTATAACAATAAAGCAGGTTTTATATTACAAATTTTATTTCCTGAAAAATCAAAAGCACTGTTAGCAGTGCTTTTTTGTTTACACAGCAATTGAAAATGCAAATTATATCGCTAGACCATTTATTTAGACCAAAAATGTTATTGACATATGCTCATAATTGGATATAATTAGGTTGTGGTCATAAGACAATAAATCTATGGTTATGATATGAACGAAAGGAGAGATTAAATGAAAATTGCAGTATCTGCAAAAGGTAATACAATGGAAAGCCAAATGGATAAAAGATTCGGAAGGGCGGCTAACTTCATCATTATTGAAACCGAAACTTTAAATTATGAAGTTATTGATAACATAGCAGCAGTATCTTCGGGAGGGGCAGGTATATCCGCTGCACAGTTGGTTGCAGATAAAGGCGTAGAGGCGGTTATAACAGGAAACGTAGGACCTAATGCTATGAATGTGCTCAGAGCAGCCGGTATCGAGATATATAAGGGGAATGCTGATTGTGTAAAAGAAAATGTGGAACTATTAAAAAAAGAAGCGCTTGAGAAAATAAACACGGCAGTACCATCACACTTTGGAATGGGAGAAAAATAATGAAGATCGCAGTTTTGAGCGGAAAAGGAGGCACTGGTAAGACAACGGTTTCAGCCAGCCTTGCCGCTTCGCTTAAAAGCAGCCAATATGTAGACTGCGATGTAGAAGAACCAAACGGTGCGCTATTCTTGAACCCTAAAATAGAGCATACTGTGCCTGTAAACGTTCTCGTACCAAAAGTTGATGAAACTAAATGTAATGGATGCGGTATTTGTGGCAAGACCTGCAGGTTTAATGCCATAGCCGTTGTCAAAAATAAGGTGTTGATTTTTCCGGAGGTCTGCCACCATTGCGGCGCATGCGTAATCGCCTGCCCGAAAAAAGCCATATCGGAAGTTGAAAGAGAAATCGGGGTAGTGGAAGCCGGCGGTGATGGAAGCTTTCTTCAAGGGAGGCTCAACATAGGAGAGCCTATTACGATCCCGATTATACGTAAATTAAAGCAGTACCTGCGTAAAGATATTCCTGTGATATTAGATTGTTCGCCTGGTGCTTCGTGTACAGTTGTACAGACAATAGACGGCTGCGATTACTGCATATTGGTAACTGAACCTACGCCCTTTGGACTACATGATTTAAAGATTGCCGTTTCACTGGTGAGAAAAATGGGGATTTCCTTCGGTATTGTAATAAATAAGGCTATGCAGGAGGATCAAAGCATACAGGAATATTGTAAACAGCAAGGTATTGACGTATTAATGGAAATTCCGTATATGCGCGAAATCGCAGAGTGCTACTCAAAAGGCATACTCCCTATAAAAATGCTAAAAGAGCTGAGAGAAGAATTTGTTTGGCTATATGATAAGATAAAGGGAGGCGGTGAGCCATGAAACAGATTGTGTTTATAAGCGGAAAGGGAGGAACAGGAAAAAGTACGATTGTGGCTTCACTTAGCCTGCTTGTCCGTAATAAGATAATGGCAGACTGCGATGTAGATGCGCCAAATCTTCACCTGCTGCTGAACGGGAAACGCATCCAGAAGAACGATTACTATGGTGCAGAACAGGCAGCCATTGATCCTAATAAATGCATATCATGCGGGCAGTGCCGCGAGGTATGCCGGTTTGATGCGATTACTGAGAATATTGAGATACAGCCGATGAAGTGCGAGGGATGCGGAGCATGCGCGGTGGCCTGCCCTGTAGATGCGATTTCGCTGCTGGAAGTAAAAACAGGCGAGACATACGTAGACAGTACGGAGCGAGGGACATTTTCCCATGCGTTGCTTGATATAGGCGCAGAAGGCTCTGGTAAGCTTGTGTCAGAAGTTAAGGAAAACCTGTTCGCCTTTATTAGCGGCGAGGAGTGGGCGATAATAGACGGATCACCTGGCATCGGATGTTCGGTTATTGCCTCTATTACGGGAGCAGATGCCGTCGTTGCTGTGTGTGAGCCAACAAAATCCGGACAAAGTGACTTAGAAAGGGTTCTTAAAGTGACACAGCATTTTTCTATACCCGCTTATGTATGTATAAACAAACACGATTTGAACGCGGATATCGCCGCTGAAATTGAAACATATTGTGAGGAAAATGGCATTCCTGTTATTGGCCATATACCGTTTGAACCGAAAATCGTAAAAGCGCTTCAGTCTTTTAAAACGCCTGTAGAGGCTGGTATAGAAAAAGTAGCTAATGAGATTAAACAGCTTTGGAACAGGCTTACAACGGAGCTGCAAAATAAGAGTGAAAGGAAAAGTATCAATGAATAAGAAACCAGCAAATTTTAAATCATGTATTCAACCAAGGCCAAACGTTCTTGTTTCCTGCAGAGGAACTAACGGAGAAAACAATGCATTGGCAGTTGCGTACTGTTGCAACTGCAGCTATGACCCTCCTATGGTGATGGTAGGTATCGTTCCTTCGCGCCATTCATATAAGCTTATTAAGGAGTCAGGATGTTTTGTGGTGAATCTGACGTGCAAGGCAAATAAAGAACTGTTCGATTATTTAGGTCACATAGCGGCAGGGATGAAAAAAGCTTAAATCTGCTGGAGCACGGATGGGTGAGGCAGTCAAGATAAATGCACCAATACTTGAGGATTGTCCGGTAAATATCGAATGCCGTATAGTTGACTCAATTAAAACCGGTTCGCATGAAATGTTTGTCGGTAAAATAGAATATGTACATGCAGACCCGGAGTTTATTAAAGAAAACGGAGATTTAGATTTTAGCAGTATACAGTTTCTTTCTTGACGGCATATAAGTATAGTGATAAAATCTAAATGAAAAACATTTGCAATATCTCTTCTCGCTTAAGCCTGATGAGATAGGGCTCAATTTATTACCTGACCGTTGGGTATTTCTGAACGGAAAGGCGCGCATCCGGCATGTGTGGTTATATGTAAGTGTCGATATGCTCTCTTTTCGTATAGAAAAGAGAGCTTTTTATTTTAGAATTTAGAAAGGAAGTAACGTAATATGGAAAAAAGAATCGGTGTCGTTGGTATTGTTATTGAAGACATGGAGAGCGTTGAGCATGTAAACACCATTTTGCATGAATACGCGGCGTTAATTGTCGGCCGAATGGGTATCCCATACAGGGAACGCGGGGTGTCTGTAATCACTCTGATTGTAGACGGGAGCAACGATGAAATAAGCGCCCTTACCGGAAAACTTGGAAGAATAAGCGGTACAACCGTAAAATCGATGGTTACCAAACGTTGATTTGGTAAACGAAAGGAGAACAGCAATGAATTTTTTAGACAAATATAAGAAAGAGTTTGAACAATACGATAAGCTCGACCACGATTTTATTGACGATGATAAGATATGGGCGCAGCTCAATAAGTGGAGCAACCCTTCTAAAGAGGACGTACGGAAGGTTCTTAAAAAGGCTGAGCAATGTATCCGCCTAGAGCCTGAGGAGACAGCGATACTAATTCAGAATAAGGATGAGAGCACGATACAGGAAATGTATGAGCTTGCGCATAAGTTGAAGGAAGAGGTCTATGGAGACCGCATAGTTTTCTTCGCACCGTTATATATAAGCGATGAATGTGCAAACAACTGCAAATACTGCGGTTTCAGGTCCAGCAATACCGCAATGAAGCGCAAGACCCTTAACATGGATGAGATAGCTGAAGAAGTGCGTATTTTGATCGAGGAAGGGCAGAAGCGCACGATCCTCGTTTTTGGGGAATCACCTAAGACAAACATAGATTATATCTGTGATGCGGTACGGACGGTTTATGCAACCAAAACTGAGCACGGCGAGATCCGCCGCTCAAATATTAACTGTGCACCGCTGACCGTTGAAGAACTAAAAAAGCTAAAAGAAGTCGGCATTGGCACATTCCAGGTATTCCAGGAGACGTACCATCATAAGACGTATCGCGAGATGCATCCGGAAGGCACTATCAAAGGGCATTACCGCTGGCGCCTTTACAGCATGGACAGGGCACAGGAGGCTAAGGTGGATGACAACGGTATTGGCGTATTGTTCGGGCTGTACGACTGGCGTTTTGAAGTCATGGGGCTTTTATACCATACCATACATCTGGAGGAAACATTTAACGGCGTAGGGCCGCATACTATCTCGTTCCCGCGTATAACTCCTGCTACAGGGACTCCGTTTTCAGATCATCCAGAATATGCGGTCAGCGACAGTGATTTTAAAAAGCTTGTTGCAATACTGCGGCTGTCCGTCCCTTATACCGGCATGATATGTACCGCACGTGAACCGGAAAGTGTCCGCCGTGAGGTTATACCTCTTGGCGTATCACAAATAGATGCGGGGACACGTATCGGCGTCGGCGCTTATGTTAAATCTAAAAAAGCTAATGAGCTACCGGACGCAGAGCAGTTTTCCATAGGTGATTCACGGACGCTGGACGATGTTATAGGAGAGATATGCGACATGGGCTGCATACCTTCCTTCTGTACTGCGTGCTACCGTGCAGGGCGTACAGGTGAGGAATTCATGAAGGTAGCTAAATCCAAGTTCGTGCATAATTTCTGTATTCCAAACGCTATTTTTACATTGAAAGAATACCTTTTAGATTATGCGACTGAAGAAACCAAAGCAAAAGGCGAGAAGGTGCTAAAGCAGCATGTCGAACAATTCAAGGGCGAGCCTATATATGATGCTATACAAAAGAACTTAAAGAGGCTGGAAAACGGCGAACGTGATCTGCGCTTATAGGAGGCGCCGATGGATTTTAAGCTAGATAATAAAGATAGCTTTTCAGCGTGGATGAACGCTGCTACAAAAGCAGAGCTTGCAAAAATGATTCGGTTTTTTTATAAAGAAGCCGGGACAGAGGAATTATCAGCGATTTGTTGTTTTGCGAACGATATTAGGGAAATATATTATGGCAGGAAGGTATATCTTCGAGGCCTGATAGAATTTTCAAGCTACTGCAAAAACGACTGCTATTATTGCGGCCTTGGCAGGAGTAATACAGATGCCGCAAGATACAGGCTTTCAGAAGATGAGGTGCTTAAAAGCTGCAGAGATGGCTACGCGTTAGGGTTTCGCACTTTTGTGCTGCAAAGCGGTGAGGACCCATATTTTACAGATGAGCGTATGTGCCAGATAATATCACGAATCAAGGCGAATTACCCGGATTGTGCGGTTACGCTTTCTATTGGGGAACGCAGCAAAGATTCTTATAAACGTTTGTTTGAAGCGGGTACAGATAGATATCTGCTACGCCATGAAACGGCAGACAAACAGCACTACTCAAGGCTTCATCCTCCGGAGTTAAGCCTTGAAAACCGTAAGCGCTGCCTTTATGATTTAAAGGAAATAGGGTATCAGGTTGGGGCCGGATTTATGGTGGATTCACCTTTCCAGACGTATGAAACGCTGGCGGAGGATCTGATTTTTTTAAGAGGTTTACAGCCGCATATGATAGGTATCGGGCCGTTTATACCACATAAGGATACGAGGTTTGCCGGGTTTTGCAAGCCAAACAGCAGTAATACGCTTAAGATGCTTCCGCTGATTAGGATTATGCTGCCTAAGGTATTGCTGCCGGTTACAACCGCGTTAGGCACCGTAGACCCGTTGGGGCGTGAAAAAGGGATGAAGGCAGGTGCGAACGTAGTTATGCCCAATCTTTCTCCTTTGGCACATCGTAAGGACTATGCCATATACGACAATAAGATCTGTACCGGAGAGGAGGCGGCAGAGTGCCTTGCCTGCCTTTCACGCAGAATTAAGTCGGCCGGGTTTATACCGGATTTTTCCCGAGGAGATCATATCGATTTACAGAAAAGAGGTACGCAACGATGAGAACTGAACATGATATGCTTGGTACGCTTTCAATTGAAGACGATGCTTATTACGGTATCCATACGGAGCGTGCTATAAAAAATTTTAATATTACTGGGACACCTATTCACGCCGAATTAGTAAGTGCGCTGGTGACCGTTAAGAAGGCAGCAGCTATTACCAACCGTGATATTGGGGCGTTAAATAAAGAGATTGCTGATGCTATTATTACATCATGCGATGAGATACTTGCAGGGGAGCTATCAGACCAGTTTGTAGTAGATTCTATGCAGGGCGGGGCAGGAACATCTGCCAATATGAACGTAAATGAGGTTATTGCAAACCGTGCAATAGAGAAGCTTGGGGGGAAAAAAGGCGATTATTCTATCGTACATCCGCTGGACCACGTTAATATGCACCAGTCTACTAACGATGTATTCCCAACGGCAGTGCGTATCGCAGCGATACGACTCTTAAAGCCAGTGACCGAACAGTTTGCAATGCTGCAGACAGCGCTGCAGGAGAAGGAAGAGGAGTTTTCGACGGTCGTCAAAGTCGGCAGGACGGAGATGCAAGACGCAGTTCCGGTGACTCTTGGGCAGGAGTTCGGTGCATGGGCTCAGGCGATTGCACGGGACAGGTGGAGGCTATATAAAGCTGAGGAGAGGCTCCGCCAGGTGGGTATCGGCGGCACTGCTGTTGGCACAGGGCTAAATGCACCAAAGGAATATATTTTTACTATGATAGAGCGTTTAAGAAGGCTGACTGGCATAGGCCTTGCACGCGCTGAATTTATGATAGACCCAACGCAGAACTGCGATGTATTCGTCGAGGTATCAGGTCTATTAAAGGCAGCGGCAGTGAGTTTAAACAAGATTGCAAATGATCTGCGGTTGTTATCATCAGGGCCACTTGCTGGCATTGGCGAAATCAAGCTACCGGCAGTACAGGCTGGCTCATCTATAATGCCCGGGAAGGTCAACCCAGTAATCTGCGAAGCCATGAACCAGGTCGCGTTTCAGATAATGGCAGATGATATGGCGGTAACGCTTTCAGCACAGGCCGGGCAACTTGAACTTAATGCGTTTATGCCGCTTATTGCTAAAAATTTGCTGGAAATGTTAGATTTGCTATTAAATATGCTGCCTTTGTTCATTGAAAGGTGTATTAGTGGTATTGAAGCCAACATCAAGCAGTGTACGGGTAAAGTATACGGTAGCTATATACTCGCAACGGCGTTGACAGGATATATTGGCTACGATAAAGCGGCGGAAGTGGCGGCTATATGTCAAAAAACGGGCCGTACAGTACGTGAAGTGGTGCTTAAGAAACAACTAATGGATGAAAAGACTCTAGACGAAATATTCAGGCCTGAAAGGCTGACATCGCCTGACAGATTTAAGGAGAAATAAGATGCAAGACTTGAATGCAACGCCTATGGCGAATAGATTTGCGATAGGGCTTTTCGGCAAGCGAAATGCCGGGAAATCCTCTCTTATAAATGCACTTACGGGGCAGGATATTGCAGTTATATCTGAGGTGGCAGGCACGACGACAGACCCGGTTTACAAAACGATGGAACTTTTACCACTTGGGCCGGTAGTATTTATTGATACTGCGGGGCTGGATGATATTGGCGATCTTGGTAAACTGCGCATAGAGAAGACATATGAAGTGCTGCGAAAATGTAACTTGGCTCTGGTCGTCGTGGACGTGAATATGGGTGTTACGAAACTTGAAATAGAATTTATAGAGCAGCTTAGGCGTCGTAAGATTAATAGCATTTTAATACTTAATAAATGTGACAGTAAAGCTCCATCTGCGGCTGATCTCAAAAAGATTAAACAAATGGTTGGCATACCTGTTGCCTGCGTCAGCACACAGACTGGGTTTGGTATCGGCGAGGCTAAAAAGCAGATTGTAGCAAATTCGAATTTTGAGGATGTAGAGCCTGCGTTAGTAGGAGATTTAATTCATTCTGGGGATATGGTAGTGCTGGTTACGCCAATAGACAAAGCTGCACCTAAAGGCCGGCTTATTTTACCACAACAGCAGACGATCCGCGACATAATAGAGTGCGATGCGATGGCAATAGTAACGAAGGAACACGAATTAAAGCTGACAATTGAGCGCCTTAAAGATCCGCCGGCTATGGTCATAACAGATTCGCAGGCATTTTTAAAGGTGGCAGCCGATACACCGGACAGTATCCCGATGACTTCTTTTTCCATATTGTTCGCGAGGCAAAAAGGAGACCTTGCGGAAATGGTGCGGGGGATAAGGCGTATTGAAAGGCTGGCTCCGGGAGATAAGGTATTGATTGTAGAGGGATGTACGCATCACCGGCAATCGGATGATATCGGCAAAGTTAAAATACCGCGCTGGATACGCCAGATTGCGGGCGGGGACATACAGTTTGAATGGGCATCTGGAGCTTGCTATCCTAAGGATATAACTGAGTATGCTGTAATAGTCCACTGCGGAGGCTGTATGCTGGGGCGCAGAGAGATGCAGTACCGAGTAGAAAAGGCACGTGAACAGGGAGTTTTCATAACGAATTACGGAGTGCTTATAGCATATGTGATGGGGATTCTTCCACGTGCACTGGAGCCGTTTCCGGCTGCAAAGCTAGCGCTTAATGAGGATGATTCGATATAATGGAAAAAGGATGGAGCTACATACGTTCACAGTGACGCTTTCTTCTAAAGGGATAAATATCTGCTTAATTTGGAACAATTTACGAAAACAGGCTATTAATTTTAAAAGTTTCTAATAAATAATCTATTTCTTTATTCCATCTAAAATTTATAAACTGCATTATTTAATTATGATAAGATAATACTAAAATTATTAAAATCCTACATACAAGCAGGTGACGCCATGATTGGTAATAACAAAACACCAAATAAATTAATAGATGAGAAATCACCTTACCTTCTTCAGCATGCGTATAATCCGGTAAACTGGTATCCTTGGGGTAAAGAAGCGTTTAAAAAGGCCAAGGCAGAGGACAAGCCTATATTTTTAAGCATAGGATATTCTACCTGTCATTGGTGACTAGCTTATAGAAAAAAGAGTTGAAACTGTTACATATATAAGGGGCTTTCCAGAAAAGGATATCCTCTTTTTTTCACCTCAAATGCTATTAAGAGGGGTTTTACGAGATAATTTGTTGAACAAAAGTAACTAGTGTGACAACAGCAGCACCAAATTCAGTTGAGCCTTTTAATATTTCCAATCCAGAGAGGGCTGTTCTGATAAAATTCTTACGGGGTTTTTCTGTCTGCAATTCTTGTTCAATAACCGCTAAACTATCTGAAGCTGATTCTTGGTCAGCAGAGGACAAGCTGTTTAATTCTGTTTTAACGGCATTTATAAGCAGAGATAAGCGTTCAGAATCAATTCCACTATTGTTTGTGGCATTAATTGTGGCGTTGTCGTTAGCAATATTAACTTGTCCGTTTGATACAGTTATAGAGTATCTTACACTTTCATCCATTCCCATATCAATTCCTATCTTGGTTAAATATCGTTCAATATGACGAATCAATACCATAACAAAACGATCATTGAATCCCTTAATCATATCTTGATACTTATTCGAGTTCGCATACCCCTTTGCAACGTTATTATATATTTCCTTCTTGTTGTCTGCAATATAGCTTAATATAGCATAAACATTTCTGACTTCTTCGGCATCACTTTCTCCAAGTGAAAAAATCGCATTTCCACGACTTGATGAGACTTCTAGATACTCTTCCTTTACATCAAACTCTATATTTCCACAGTCGGTGATATATGTAAGTATCAGTTCATTTCCTATAATATAGGCTACAAATTTAATTAGTACATCAGTATAATCCGCGAAATTCGCCTGCATCAAGCGATTCGATATGCTGTTAAAATCATACATAACTTTTTTAAGCTCAATCACATTCAACTTCATATTCTTTCACTCCGCAAAATGGGCAGTAACAACCAGTGAATTTCAACATCGGTTTTATTTTTGCATCTCGATTACAACACCGAAAATGTTTGATTACTAACGCTTCTATACTAGACCTAATAGGATTTTCTGGTTCTTGGCTAGGTTTTCGCCCTACTTTAAATGTCACCATTTCATTGCTTAATTGTCTTTCCCATTTTTTCATCTCACTATAAATTAACTCCACCTCAACATTTTTAATCATAGCTATTGCCAATTCCAAAACATCTTCTGTAATATAATTATCGCTACTTAAACCACAACTTGGACAATAAATGAATAGCAATTTATTATCTTCGTAATCGGTTGGAGTAATTTTAAAATAACTCCCGCATTTAGAACATTTTAGAAGAACATACCCTTCATCATCAGTGGGAATAGAAATTTCCATTACTATATAGGCCTCTGTTTATACAATCATATATCGAATTATCTTAATAGATTAAGTTTACTATAAATTACCTTACTATTCAACTTTATATCCTTAGGGTTGTGTCATTTTTCATTTGAAAACTATTTGCATAATATTTTTATGGATAGTTTATATGCAGAGATGAATTGAACAACTGCGTATACATTCATTTCACTTTCAAGTAGATCGAATATTTCTTCTGAATATTGAGCTGGGACATATCCCAGATGATATTGATGATCACTTGTAAATACTTTTACAGCGTAGATATCATATGAGTTTTTGACGTCTTGTTCCAAGAGAACAATGGAGCTAATATTAAGAGCATTATTATTGTATGCGTCTTGAAATTTATAATAAAATAAGCCTGCGATATTACAATCCAGATAGCCGGTTTTCTTTATTTCAAAAGTCTTTGTCCTTCTTACGGAACGATATTTTGAAACCTGGCTTAGGGAAATATAATCAAAGGATTTGTCCAATATAGTTTTCAATTTATCTTGCGGTAATGTTACTAACCATTCTTCTATACCGCCGGCCTCTTTATCAAGATCATTGTCATAAGCATTAGCAATAGCAATAGACAGCTCACGGGAATTAATGCCACCAACACAAAGTTCTATTGCATTAAGATTAGTCGTACCATACTTAATTTCTTGCGGTAATGTACCAATCAATGAGCTTACGAAGTTACCGCAAAATACAAGCAAAGAACTAAAAGCCCAAGGTAATTTATATTGGAACATTTCTCTGATATAAGCCGTGCATTTTTGTGTAGCATCCTCATTATTATACTCTGCAAAATATTTTTCCCGAATTGAATAATATGCTTCTCCGCTAATCCAAGATTTGAATATTGCAAAGTGGTTTATGGTTGCAATGGAGGGCTTAAACTCCTTGCAGGTGATTATATTGTTAAATATTTCTTCAGATATAATCTCATCAAGATCAAAGCTTACAGGTATATTAGTAGCGATGTCTGACAGTTTTAGATTTGACCGATATGATAGCCCTGTCTTATTGTATTTTGAAAGAAGTTCTGCATTTATCCTTACAGCAGAATAAAAATATTTTCGTGCTGCGGCAGTTAAAAATAAGGAACCTGTTTCTTTTACATTAATAAAAAAACAGTTTTTGTATTGTTCCCAAAACGCATCAAATGTAGTATCTGCTGCAGTTTCGTAGACAGAAAAAATGAAGACTTGTATACGGTCTAAAACATTTAAAGCTAATTCCCGAATCGTCAAAGTCCCATCCAGTTCAGCATCTTCTAAACAATTAATTATCGACTCTACGTCCGACGGCAAAATATTATCTAGTGTACTTTTTAATGGTGTCTCAATTTTTTCCGGAAAAACAAATCTGTTTAAAGTCTTCTTATCGGTAACTGTGTAGCATTCTGGTGGACGAATTAAAAATATTTTTCCCTCCGTATCAATTAATGCTCGGCCAATTCGTCCAATAATGTTCTTATAATCGCTATCGCTAATATAATTATTATTTGACATGTACGATCCAACTATAAATGTGCTCACAGGTAAATTTATACCATCGGCAAGAGTTGTTGTACACGCAAGTATTTTTATAACCCCATTTTTATATGCATTTTCAATTGAAGCTCTAACATCCTCAGGTAAATCGCCAGTATGAAAGCCAATTCCAAAATTCAAATATTTGCATAGCAAATGATCTTTCCCTAATTGTTTTTGAACAGTGGTAATTAGATTATTCAGCTCTACATTATTATCAGGCGATAAATACTTGGGAGCTCGCTTGATGAAACTCTTTATATCTTTCTTTGCAAAGAAATAGATTAAAACAGGGCGTTCAGATAAACCAATAATGGCTCTCCAACATAAATCATATTTTGTATCAGATTTGGTTGCATCAACTCCGTCTACCGTTTTCTTGCCATAACTAACCTTATTAAAAATATGAGCAATGTCTTTATTTTTTGAGTTATATCTTAAACATAAATTATATGGCTCTTTAATTATGGACTGTTTTTTAACCTTTGATTTTGCATAAATTATTTGAGATTTGATAGGCAAATAATATAGACCATATAATTTTCTTGTCGGAGTCCAATCACTATAAATAATATCAATAAGTGAATTGTCTATACACTTGTTTACGTGACTAAGAATAGCAGACATTAGGACAACTTTATATTTGTATTCTCCTTTAAATAGTATAAACCACGCAATTAATGTTTCTAAAAGCCAGCCACGTTCATTAGCAGATACCTTGTGAAATTCATCAAATACGATAATCTGTATAGTCGACATTAAGACAGGCCTTTTACGTATTAATAAGTCGAGTTTTTCAGGCGTTAAGACCAGGATGGTAGACTCTGCCAATAAGGTATCAGTATCCACTTCTTCTGTGTCTGGAATCTCTTTACGCACTTTAATTCCAACCTTATGAAAACGCTTAAAGAAATTATTTTCAATTTCATTAGTCAAAGCGATTGAGGGAACAACATAAATAGCCAAGCCACTATTCTGTGATAATACATTAAATATTGCAAGCTCAGCAATTAAAGTTTTTCCAGCACTTGTTGGCATAGACACTAGGGGGATGCGGTCATCGTTTGAAAGCAATGAATTATCAGGATGAAGAAGAAAAAGCTGTGATGCCCACAACTCGTAAACGTTTTTAGTATCAATCTGCGTAAGAACACTTATATATGGCTCAAGGTTGGGATGACTTGATAATAAATTTCTAATTGCACCTCTATCCATCTCTATAGCAACAAGATATATAAGACGTAAATAATAGAATAATGAAGAGCCCGTCATATATAAACGTTCATAAGCTTCACGAAGCTTCTCGATCTCATCTTTGCGGGAATTTCTATATAACATTGAATCTGCAAAGTGTTTTATGCTTGTTAAAACTGTAATAACGTCCTTTTCTGCCTGAGTGGGGATGTGCATTTTCCGAATATCTTTAAATCGCCTTGCAATAAAATAAAGCATACAGTTTATTGCGATATTTTCTGAATGATAAAGCCCAAGAGCGCTATTAGCCATAACGATTGCATTAGCCTGTTTCTCAGATAGTGAATAACTAATTCCAGATAATAAAGAATATTCCCAATGTAAAGCTTCATTAATTGCTGAAGACTTGCTTAGCATTTCAAAACAAAAACCCGCTAATTCTAATGCTTGATTTTTGATAGCGGTATTAGCAAATAAGTTCGATTTTTTATCTGCAATTTTTGTAATAAAATAAAAGCCTATTTTGCTTAGTACGGTATAATCGTCTATAATTTCCTTTTCTCTGTTTGGAATATTAAATAAATCTCTTCTAATCAATTCAAAATGAATTTCTCGAAGTGCATTTTCTATAATAGAAAAATCATTCTCACTATCTAGAAGAGATGTAAAGTCTTTAAATAATGTATTCAAGTAACTATTTTGTTCCATATTGTATCTCTCACTTGATCAATAATATTTTCAATATTATATATACCAACCAAAGCTAATCTCCTACAACAGTTTTCATCTGCAACTTTTCCAGTTAATTGTTCCTTGAAATCATGAAATGCAGAATCTCTTATTTTTTGTCCACGGAAATTATAGTTTATAATTCCACCATAGCGTTTTTGAAGTGAGGGCTTTTGTCCAATATGATAAAAAAGATCGCACATATTACTAATAAATTCGGATAATTCTAGATTATCAACAGGAATATGGCGATCTTGTAAAGCTACACATAGCTCAGAAAAATTCTTATCAGCACGTAGTTTAAATGATTCAATTATCTCCTTTGCCCGGGAACTGATAGTATTTTTTGTAGCCTTAATTTCACCAATAATCATATAATAGCCAGAAGTTTCTTTCCTGATTTCCAAAAAATCTATGCCCGTATCCTTTGAATAAAATTTTGGTCTTGATGGTTCTATACATACTTTTTCATCTTCTAATATTTGTGCACGAACAACATAATATAATGCTTCACCTATGTACCCTAAAATTGCATCATCATCGAACGATTTTGTATAATCCCCATATCCGTTGAACTTTTCTTGACTAATAAAACCACGAAAGAATATATTTCTCCAAAATGCTTTTTCTTCTGTCTCTATATCACAACCGGAATCAATAGACTTTATCATTATATTGAGATGAGCACTTTGAGGACAACGAATGCGGCATAAGTATTTTGCAAATTCATTACAAAAAGAATTAATGTCTTGATATGTAAGGCCGCTTTTCATGTTAATTTCTATTTTTCTACAATCATTAAAATCGCAATATGTAGTAACATTAAACCATCGAGTTAAATCTGGAAACTTATTCATTCTGTCACCATAGTTTATAAAAAATGATCTTACAGAAATTATATTACTACAAATATCTCCATCATTCAATATAATTTACCCTAGCAAAATGCTTGGACTCTTATCTATTGTTCGATAATTTCAGCCCTTCTACTCACGCTGAAAAGGAGGGCTACAGGTGTTTATGTTCGAATAAGCATTATCCATATAATTGTTCATTTATAAAGATGGATATAGCAACCAATATAAAAGTTCGCTTTAATTGAAGAAGAATACTTTCATGGTATTCTTTTTGTTTTTGGGGTAGAATAATAAAATAATAATTTTCAAAGGAGGTGATGCCCATGACTATTAACAAAATACCCAATAGATTAATTGACGAAAAGTCTCCATATCTTCTTCAACATGCCTATAATCCAGTAAACTGGTTTCCGTGGAGTAAAGAGGCTTTTTCTAAAGCAAAAAGAGAAGATAAACCTATTTTCTTATCTATTGGGTATTCGTAAATGGTCTAGAAATTGACCTGTCATTGGTGCCACGTGATGGAAAAAGAATCTTTTGAAGATGTAGAGGTAGCGGAGGCCCTTAACAGGGACTTCGTAGCTATAAAGGTAGACAGAGAGGAAAGGCCGGATATAGATTCTGTTTATATGTCAGTCTGCCAGGCATTTACCGGTTCAGGAGGCTGGCCGCTTTCAATAGTCATGACGCCGGATCAAAAGCCGTTTTTTGCGGGGACTTATTTGCCCAAAATATCTCGGTATGGCATTACTGGATTAATGGAGCTTATGTCTAACATAATGTCTTTATGGCATAAAAACCGCAAGGTACTGATAAAGACTGGGACAGATGTAAGCGAGTATTTAAAAAAGCAATCTAAAAGCCCGTTAAGTTTTAAGGAACCGACTAAAGAACTGCTATTCACAGCGGCTAAGTACTTTAACAAAATTTTTGACGAAATTAATGGTGGCTTTGGAGGGGCGCCTAAGTTCCCCACACCTCATAATTTAATATTTTTACTTAGGTATTATGTACTCGAGAATGACTTTACAGCGCTTTTAATGGTAGAAAAGACGCTTACTCAAATGTACCGTGGCGGAATATTCGACCATATCGGCGGCGGATTTTCAAGATATTCTACAGACGCCAGATGGCTGGTTCCGCATTTTGAAAAGATGCTTTACGACAATGCACTTCTTGCATATACCTATTTAGAAGCATTTGAAGTCACGAAGAAACCGCTTTATAAAATAATAGCACAGCGGACCATAGAGTATGTACTAGAAGAGCTGGCCGATAATAAAGGCGGGTTTTACTGTGGGCAGGATGCAGACAGCGAAGGAGTAGAAGGCAAGTATTATACCTTTACAAAGCACGAAGTAACAGATGTTTTAGGGGAAGAGGGAGAGGCATTTTGCGCAAACTTTGATATTACGTATGAGGGAAATTTCGAAGGCAAAAACATACCTAACCTACTTAATAACGACAGCTTTGACAGTGCATATGAGAATGCAAAGAACCACCTTAAAAAGCTTTACGACTACCGCATAAACAGAATAAAACTATTAAAAGACGATAAGGTGCTTACTTCGTGGAATGCCTTGATGATATCAGCCCTTGCAAAAGCATACAGGGTTTTTGGAGATGAATACTATCTTGAGGCTGCTTTAAAAGCTAATAGATTCATAAAAAATAAATTGCATGATGAAGGCGGAAGGCTGCTTGTTCGTTGGCGCGGCGGTGAAGCTAAAATAGACGGGAAGATAGATGATTATTCTTTTTATAGCTTTGCACTTTTAGAGCTATATAAATCAACATTTGACACGCATTATTTAAAAGAAGCGATAAATACCGCCGAGCAGATGGTGAAATTGTTTTTCGACGAAGTAAACGGCGGATTTTACATGTATGCATACGACGGTGAACAGCTTATAAGCCGCCCAAAAGAGGCATACGACGGAGCAGTACCTTCCGGGAACTCAGTTGCGGCTTTGGTTTTAGAGACGCTTTCAAAGCTTACGGGAGAACTGAAATGGAGTGAGCTAAGCGCCAAACAGTTTGAGTTTTTAGCAAGGAACATAAAGGATTATCCAATTGGATATAGTTTTAGCCTGATTGCAATGATGCAGAAGCTTTATCCCTCAAGAGAATTAGTTTGCGTGACAAACGATGAAGAAGCTCCGCGTGATTTTGTTAAGTTTATGAATGGAAACAATTTTATTAATTTAACTACAATAGTGAAGACGGTTAAAAATGAAAAGCTGCTTCGCAAAATAGCACCATTTACTTCAAATTACAAAATACCTAATGACTTCACAGTTTACTATCTTTGCGAAGGCAGTAAATGCATGTCTCCGGTTAATAAGTTAAATAAGCTAAAAGATTTATTAAACGCTGAATAATCAACAAAACCTCCGTTTAAATGGTATGGGTTGATATTTATTTAATAATATGATATAATCAGAAAAAAATTATTTTAAAGTATGATGATTGAAGCATATTTCTGTAAATCATTTTCTGTTAAGATGTTTTACGAAAATATGCTTTTTTTTATCGGATATTATTTTAGAAAGAGGAAAAATGGAGAAAAAATCATTTAGTGATTTTAATTTATCACAAGAAATTTTAAAAGCAGTAACATCGATGGGATTTAAGGAGGCAACTCCTATTCAGATACAGACCATAGATGCAATTATGAACGGAGAGGATATTGTGGCGCAGGCGCCTACAGGTACAGGAAAGACTTGTGCTTTTGGGATACCGCTGATTGAGCAAATTGATTCATCATCCCGCAATATTCAGGGTATGGTGCTTTGCCCGACAAGAGAATTAGTTATACAGACGAGCAACGAACTTACAAAACTGTGTAAATTCAAAAGGGGAGTAAAGATAGTCTCGATATACGGCGGACAACAAATAAGCAAGCAGATATACGAATTAAAGAAAATGCCGCAAATTATCGTAGCTACGCCGGGAAGGCTCATGGATCATATGCGTAGAAGAACAATTAGACTTAACAGTCTGAGTCATGTGATTCTTGATGAAGCAGATGAAATGCTAAATATGGGCTTTCGTGAGGATATCAATGTAATTTTAAAGAGTGTTAATAAGAACAGGCAAACTGTACTTTTTTCAGCGACATTATCTAAAGATATTTTAGCTATAACTCATAATTACCAGAGAAATTATAAACTTATTAAAGTAATGAACAAGAATATACCGATTCCGAAAATCGATCAGTTTTATATTGAACTTAACTCAAATAAAAAACTTGATGCATTAACAAGACTTATAGATTCTAACAATTATGGCCTGGCAATAGTATTTTGCAACACAAAGCGAATGGTAGATATGTTGACGAAGAGCTTGTCATTACGAGGCTATTCGGTGGACGCTTTGCACGGAGATATAAAGCAGTTAAAGAGAGACAAGGTAATGTCTAAGTTTAAAAACGGTAATATTAATATCTTAGTGGCAACAGATGTTGCAGCTAGAGGGATTGACGTTAATAATGTAGAGGCAGTCTTTAATTATGATCTACCGGTGGATGAAGAATATTATATTCATAGAATAGGAAGAACGGGAAGAGCAAATAATGACGGAGTGTCCTATACGTTTATCGGTAGCAGGGAAATATACAAATTAAATAATATTATGAAATATACTAAATCAAAAATAAAAAGTATGAAAATACCAAATAAAATTAATAAGATAGCACTTTAATTTAACAAAAATATTAAAAAAGCTCGTTTAAATATACGGGCTTATTTATTTGTGATAAAATCTAAATATATTTATTATTCTATATAAAATAGTTGACAAAACTCAAAAATAATACTATTCTAATACATATTAACGTTTTAGCATGATAAAACAGTAAATGGAGCAAATGAGATGGAAAGATTTAAAAAGTATACGTCGGTGGGCGTCCAGGATTTTTTGCCGGTCGAGTGTTTTTACAAAAAAAGAATAGAAAACGCGATAAGGAATGAATTTATCTTGTCCGGATACGACGAGATAGAGACGCCGTCTTTTGAATATTACGATGTATTTTCAAGCGGGATAGGTTCTTATACCCAGGAGAAGATGATAAAATTCATTAATGATAAAGGGAGAATAATGGTCCTTCGCCCGGATCTGACTGTACCTATAGCGCGCATGTATGCGGCTTCTTTTAAAGGCGCTAAAGATCCGCAGCGGTTATGCTATATACAAAATGCTTTTTCATCTGAAGAACCCGGAATAGGCAAGGCAAATGAATATACTCAGGCCGGGGTTGAACTTATAGGCGAACCTAATTTTGCAGGTGATGTAGAAGTCATATCTTTGGCTATACGGACTTTAAAAAATATAGGGCTTAAAGATTTCAAGATAGACATAGGGCATGTTGGTTTTTTCAAAGGCATAATATCCGGCCTTAACTTAGACGAAAGCGACATAGATTCTATCCGGTCAAGCATAGACCAGAAAAACATGCTTGAACTTGAAAATATATTAGAAAAACTGACGATAGAGAAAAAAACGTGCGAGAAGTTAAAAAAACTGCCCGAGCTGTTCGGAGATAAACGGATTTTAAATATAGCTATGCAGATGGCTGAAAACGAAGAACAGAGGTCTTCTGTCGAAAATTTGATACAGGTGTACGAGGTCCTTTCAAGTTTAGGCCTTGAAGAGTATATATCTATAGACTTAGGAATGCTCCATGACATTGGGTATTACTCCGGAATAGTTTTTCGCGGGCTCACTTCATCAATAGGATTTCCTATTATAAGCGGAGGAAGATACGATGAACTGTTAAGTGAATTCGGCATAGAAAATACTGCAACCGGGTTTGCCATAGGGATAAAAAGGGTATTAATAGCGCTTGAACAGCAATCTGGTTTTACAGATTTTTATGATACTTACTGTATCATAGGTTTTAGCGATAGTTCCTTTAAAGAAGCGGACGCCATAGCAGAAGAGCTTAAAAAGCAGGGCAAGAGAATAGTGCTTCTGGCAAACTGCAGCAAAGAAAAATTGGCCGAAGAAAAAAAGGGAAAGAAAGCATTAAAGGCCATTTATATTGATTCTAAAGGGCAGGTATTTGATTTTTAGGGGAGGAAAGATTTAAATGCAAATAACAATAGCGCTTGCCAAAGGCAGGCTTGCAGATAAAACTTTTGAGATATTAAAGAAATGCGGGATAAACCCGGAAGGCATTAAAGAGGACAGCAGGAAATTAATTTATTATGATACAAACAACGGCATACGTTTTTTAATGGTCAAACCGACTGACGTGCCGACATATGTAGACCATGGAGTGGCAGACCTAGGCGTTGTAGGTAAAGATACTCTGCTTGAAATCGGACTGCCTCTTTATGAAATGATAGATTTAAAATTCGGTGCATGCAAAATGTGCATTGCAGGATATGAAAATGTCAAAAATAATGTGACTTCTTCGATACTCAGGGTAGCAACTAAGTATCCTGAAACGGCAAAGAGATACTACGAGGCAAAGGGCAAGATGATAGAAGTCATAAAACTAAACGGTAGTATAGAATTGGCACCGATAATAGGTTTAAGTGACGTTATAATGGACTTGGTCGAGAGCGGCAGGACACTTAAGGAGAATGGGCTGGTAGTGCTAGAGGAAGTGTGCGATATAAGTGCACGGCTTACGGTAAACAGAGTGAGCTTAAAGACAAAAGCAGATGTAATAACGCCGCTTCTAAGCAAGATACGTGAAAATATAGGGGGATAAGGCAATGCAGATTTATTATTATGAACAACGCACAGAAGTTTTAAAACGTTTAAAATCCCGCGCGGCTATAAATGATGCAAATGTCTTAAAAATTGTTAGAAGTATTATAGACGATGTTGCTCAAAGGGGGAATAAAGCGTTATTTTACTATACTAAAAAATTCGACGGGTTTGATATAGACGAAGGCAATATGACTGTTACCCAAAAAGAGATTGATTTAGCTTATGATACAGTAAAACCGGAAACTATAGAAGTTTTGAAGAAAAGCGCGCAAAACATCAAGACTTTTCATGAAAAACAGCTTAGAAAGAGCTGGTTTATCGAAAAAGACGGAGCAAAAGTAGGGCAGATAATAAGGCCAATTGATAAGGTGGGATTATATGTGCCGGGCGGGAAAGCTTCATATCCGTCAAGTGTTTTGATGAACGTCATACCCGCAAAAGTTGCAGGAGCCAGCAACATTTCGATAGCTACTCCGGCAGATAAAAACGGGAATATATCTCCTGCAATACTCGTTGCGGCAGATATAGCGGGGGCAGACGTCATTTATAAAATCGGCGGTGCACAGGCAATAGCTGCGCTTGCATATGGTACGCAAAGTATCGAAAAAGTGGATAAAATAACCGGCCCGGGGAATGCATACGTCGCCGCTGCTAAAAGAGAAGTCTTTGGGCAGGTGGGGATAGACATGATAGCAGGGCCTTCTGAGATCCTTATAATAGCCGATTCATCTGCCAAACCGGAATGGCTGTCAGCAGACCTTCTGTCTCAGGCAGAACATGATGAGGCGGCAGCATGCATTCTTATTACAACGGACGAAGAAATAGCTGAAAAGACAGACCGTGAGGTTACGCGGCAGTTAGGGCTTATTAAGAGGGCTAATATAGCCAAAAATTCTATAAAAAATTTCGGCGCGATAATTATCGTTGAAAATCTTGATGAAGCAGTAAGTATCGCAAATGATATTGCGCCTGAACATATTGAACTTATTGTTAAAAACCCTTATGATATAGTAGATAAGGTAAAGGCAGCAGGGGCTATATTTATAGGTCAATATGCACCTGAGCCGTTGGGGGATTACTTTGCAGGAACTAACCATGTACTGCCGACGAATTCGACAGCCAGGTTTTCATCGGCATTATCCGTTGATGACTTTATCTTAAAGTCAAGTTTAATCGATTATAGCAAGGAAGCTTATAAAAAGGTATACAGCGATGTAGGCCGTTTTGCCAACCTAGAAGGGCTGACAGCACATGAGCGCTCTGCGCGAGTGAGATTTGATAAATTGGAGGAAGAAAAATGAGGTCGTCTGAATTAAAAAGATTTACCGGTGAAACTAAAATAAATCTTAATTTAAACATTGACGGGACAGGCAAATGCGAAATTAATACCGGAATAGGGTTTCTGGATCATATGCTTGAGCTTTTTACAAAGCATGGGTGTTTTGATATAAAGATTACCTGCGACGGAGACTTATATGTAGATTCACATCACACAGTTGAAGATATAGGCATAGTATTAGGACAGGCTTTTAAAGTTGCGGCAGGCGATCTTAAAGGCGTCAACAGGTATTCAACTAAATTTATCCCTATGGATGAGGCGCTGGTTTGTGTGTCGCTTGATTTTTCAGGCAGGCCGTATCTCGTATACGACGCCGACATAGACAACGACGATGTACAGCTATATGAGGAGTTTTTCAGGGCTTTTTCAAACCAGGCCAATTTAACGCTCCATATAAGGCTTATAGACGGGAAAAATGCGCACCACGTAATAGAAGCTATGTTTAAGGCGGCAGCACGGGCGATGAGAGAAGCGCTTGAAATGGACAGCCGCATCAAAGGCATTCCGTCAACTAAGGGTTTTATTAATTGGGAGAAAGAATGATAGCGATAATAGATTATGGAATGGGAAATCTTAAAAGCGTTAAAAAGGCGCTTGATTTTCTAGGCTTTGAGGCAAAGATAACGTCAGAAAAAAAGGATATTTTAGATGCTTCTCATGTTATACTTCCAGGAGTCGGAGCTTTTGCCGATGCGATGTCTAATTTAAATAAAAGGGGTTTGATTACACCTATTAAAAAAAGCATAGACAGTGGCAAACCCTTTCTTGGGATATGTTTAGGCATGCAGCTTTTATTTGACTACAGCCTGGAATATGGGCGCAGTGAGGGGTTAAAAGTTGTTTCCGGTGGTGTAGAACATTTCTCGCTGACAGATAAAAAAGTGCCTCATATGGGCTGGAATTCGCTCAAAGTCCATGATAATCCGATAATACCTAAAGAAGAAAACCTCTATGTTTATTTCGTACATTCATACCATGCGGTAAATGTCCCTGAAGAAAATGTAATTGCAACTACAGAATACGGGTATGAGTTTGTTTCTGCTGTAAGCAAAGGCAATGTCTTTGGTTTGCAGTTCCACCCGGAAAAAAGCGCAGGTAAAGGGCTTAATATGTTAAGACGTTTCGGAGGGCTTAAATGATAATTTATCCGGCTATAGATATAAAGGGCGGAAAATGCGTCCGCCTTGTAAAAGGCGATATGAATAGTGAAACGCAGTATGGAAAACCAGTTGAAATGGCTAAAAGATGGCAGGCTCAAGGGGCTAAGTTTATTCATGTAGTAGACTTAGATGCTGCAATCCAAGGTAGATTTTCAAACAGGGATACGGTTAAAGAAATACTGGATAACATAAACATTCCTATTCAGCTGGGTGGCGGAATACGCACCCTTGAGGATGTAGACGAGAGGATAGGGCTTGGCATAGGCCGGGTAATTATAGGAACTGCGGCATATAAAAATCCTGAACTTGTAAAAGAAGCATTCAAGAAGTACCCAGGCAAAATAGTTATAGGCATAGATGCTAATGAAAGCGGGATAGCAATTTCCGGCTGGGTAGAAAAGACGAGTGTATCGCCTATTGAGTTTGCACTTAAGATGAAGGACATAGGTATCAATACCATTATTTTTACCGACATATCAAAGGATGGGATGCTAAGCGGCCCGAATGTAGAATGGACAAAAGAAATGGTTCAAAAAACGCGTATCGATATAATAGCTTCCGGCGGTATTTCAACCCTTGATGACATAAAAGCAGTAAAGGAAGCAGGCGCATCCGGCGTCATAGTCGGCAAGGCGCTTTATAACGGGAATTTTACGCTGAAAGAGGCAATAAAATATGCTGACTAAGAGGATAATACCATGTTTGGACGTGCATGCCGGGCGCGTTGTTAAAGGGGTAAATTTTGTCAACTTAAAGGATGCAGGCGACCCGGTCGAGATAGCTAAGGAATATAACAGGCAATGCGCGGATGAGCTTGTTTTTCTGGATATTACAGCATCGTCTGACAACAGAGGCATAATGGAAGACGTAGTAGAAAAAACAGCAAACGAAGTCTTTATACCGTTGACGGTCGGCGGCGGAATTCGCACGATAGAAGATTTCAGGCGTATTTTAAAAGCAGGGGCGGATAAGATCTCGGTAAATTCCGCTGCCGTGAAAAACCCAAGTATAATTTCTGAGGCAGCTGAAAAATTCGGGAGCCAGTGTGTTGTCGTTGCTATCGATGCAAAAAGGAGAGAAGGCAAAAATGGCTTTGACGTTTACTTAAACGGGGGCCGGATAAATACAGGCATAGATGCGGTAAAATGGGCGAAGAAAGCCTGCGATTTGGGTGCGGGAGAGCTGCTTGTTACTAGCATGGATACCGATGGGACAAAGAGCGGCTATGACATAGAGCTTACAAAAGAGATAAGCAAGGTGGTTAACGTACCTATTATCGCTTCCGGCGGAGCAGGGCAGTTATCGCACTTTAAAGACGTTATAGTTAAGGGCGGAGCAGACGCAGTTTTAGCCGCATCATTGTTTCATTATCAAGAACTGACTATAAAACAGGTAAAAGATTATTTGGCAAAAAATAATATACCTGTCAGATTATAAATATTGGAGAAACATTATGAAGGACTTTCTTAAAAACATAGAAAAAATCAAATTCAACGAAAAAGGGCTTGTAGCAGTAGTTACACAGGACGTGGTAACAGGTGCTGTTTTAATGCAAGCCTGGATGAACAGGGAAAGCATCGAGGCAACTGTTAAAACAGGTAAGATGACATATTTTTCAAGGAGCAGAAATACTCTTTGGATAAAGGGTGAAACTTCCGGAAACTTTCAATATGTAAAAAAGCTTTTACTAGACTGCGATAAGGATACGATACTTGCTTTGGTAGAGCAGGTTGGCAACGCATGCCACACGGGTAGTTATACCTGCTTTGGCGACGGCAATTATGAAGTGATGGATATTAAAGACGGCAAGTACGCTATAATAGACGAACTGTTTGACGTCATAAAGAACAGAAAGGTAAATAAAAAAGAAGGATCTTATACAAATTACCTGTTTGAAAAGGGCTTAGATAAAATACTTAAAAAAGTCGGCGAAGAAAGTGCCGAGGTTATTATTGCGGCAAAAAATCTTTCTAAAGATGAAGTCAGGTATGAAGCGGCAGATCTTACATACCATGTATTGGTGCTCTTAGCAGAGCTTGACATGCAGCCCAAAGATATTTTGGCAGAACTTAGGCAAAGGCGTTAAAAAAGGGAAAAACCATATTGACATAGTGTTTCTTATGATATAAAATAAAATACGCGTCAGATGATTTGGCACATTAACAAATATAATTTGTGGGAGCATAGCTCAGCTGGGAGAGCACTTGCCTTACAAGCAAGGGGTCACAGGTTCGAGCCCTGTTGTTCCCACCAATTATTAGGCCCGGTAGTTCAGTTGGTTAGAACGCTAGCCTGTCACGCTAGAGGTCGAGAGTTCGAGTCTCTTCCGGGTCGCCATTATGCCTCGGTAGCTCAGTCGGTAGAGCAAGGGACTGAAAATCCCTGTGTCGGCGGTTCGATTCCACCCTGAGGCACCACTTATCTGCGGGAGTGACTCAGTGGTAGAGTGTCGCCTTGCCAAGGCGAATGTCGCGGGTTCGAATCCCGTCTTCCGCTCCAATGGCGCCATGGCCAAGTGGTAAGGCAAAGGTCTGCAAAACCTTTATTCCCCAGTTCAAATCTGGGTGGCGCCTCCATTTTTTTTGGCGCGTTTCAGCCGAAGTGGCGGAACTGGCAGACGCACAGGACTTAAAATCCTGCGGTGTAACAACCGTACCGGTTCGATTCCGGTCTTCGGCACCAAACAAAAACCCTTTGATACCAATGGTTTCAAGGGTTTTACGTTTTTATTTAGCTAAAACTAATGATAAAAATAAAACTAATGATAAAAAATAGGAAGGCTTAAAAGCCTTCCTATTTATATTTATAATAATTATAATATCGATTATTTAGGCTATTATAGTGCTTCCGGTATATCTTTAACTCCGTCTAGCACAAGCCTTGGCCTATATGGGTACTGAGACATTATATTTAGTGTAGTAACGCCTGTAAGTACGAGGATAGGGTCTAGGCCAGATTCTATACCGGCGATTATGTCCGTATCCATACGGTCGCCTATCATAGCTGTTTCCTCTGAGTGCACACCTAAGATCTGAAGACCTGTACGCATCATCAATGGGTTCGGTTTGCCGATATAATATGCTTTTTTCCCGGTCGTAGCTTCAATAGGCAGTACCAAAGCGCGGCAGGCGGGAAGTATACCGTTTTCTCCTGGGCCTGTAAGGTCAGTATTAGTACCTATTAATTTAGCGCCGTTAAACACGTGCCTCATTGCCCGGCGAATATGCCCATAATTATAATTGCTAGTTTCACCGACAACTACATAATCCGGGTTAACATCGTTAATTGTTATTCCAACGTCGTGCAAAGCATTAAATAGGCCAGGTTCTCCGATAACATATGCACTGCAGCCAGGGTTTTGTTTGCATAAAAATTTTGCAGTAGCAAGAGCGCTTGTGTAAAAGTGGCTTTCGTCTACATCAAGCCCCATACGCTCAAGTTTTTGCTGAAGCTCTTTAGGGGATTTTTCACTGCTGTTTGTTAAAAATAAGAACTTCTTATTTTCACGGTAAAGCCAGTTAACAAACTCTTTAACACCCGGCAAAAGCTTATTGCCTTTATATATTACGCCGTCCATATCGCATATGAACCCTTTTTTTGCTCTTAAAACTTCCATTTGTATCCTTTCTATAATTTTCATATTATTCCAATGATATTATATACGACATATGTAAAATCGGCAATATGTGAGTTGTAAAAAGAAAGTAAAAATATTAAAAATTGGTTAAACTTACCTTATAAATTTGTATTATCTAAATATTAAGATTATAATAATAAATATACCAAACATATTTTTAATTGCAGAATAGATCCACTGTTTTTAATGAATAATGAAAAAGAGGAGGATTAACTGAAATGAAAAATCTAAGCAAAAGTCCAATTTTCAGGCCTATTTCAATTGGAAGCACAAAGCTTAAAAATAGGTTGGTAGTTGCCCCAATGGTTACAGTATTTTGCGATACCGATGGAATGGCAACAGAAAGGTTTATAGCTTACCACGAGGCTAAGGCAAAAGGCGGATGGGGCCTTATAATCGTAGAAGATTATGCCGTAGATCCGCTGGGAAGAGGTTTTTGGACTCCGGGCCTTTGGAAAGACGAACAGATAGCGTCTCATACTAAATTAACGGAGAGAGTACATAAGGCAGGAGCTAAAATCTTTGCACAGGTCTACCATTGCGGCAGGCAAACTACATCTGCCGTAATAGGAAAGCAGCCGGTTTCGGCGTCTCCACTTCCGTGCCCGATTCTAGGGCAAGTTCCAAGAGAGCTTACAACAGATGAAGTTAAAAAAATCGTATCTCAGTTTGGAGATACAGCACTTAGAGCGAAAAAGGCCGGATTCGACGGTATTGAAGTACATGGAGCCCATGGATATTTGATTGCACAGTTTATGTCCAAGTACTCTAACAAACGAAACGACGAATATGGCGGCCCACTTAAGAACCGCGTACGGTTTCCGCTTGAAATAATAGCAGATATAAGAGAAAAATGCGGCCCGGATTTCACGATCGATTTTAGAATTTCGGCAGATGAATATGTCCCAGGAGGGCGTACGATAGAGGAGACAAAGACAATAGCAATAATGCTTGAAAAAGCAGGAGTTGACTCATTACATGTTTCTGCCGGCGTTTATGAAAGCACCTGGGCGATAATACCACCTTTGAATATTACACCGGCATGGATCGTTGATTATGCTGAAGCTGTCAAAAAAGTGGTGAATATTCCTGTTATAACCGTCGGACGTATTAACGACCCGTTAATTGCTGAAAGCGTAATTAGCTCCGGTAAGGCCGATATGGTAGCAATGGGAAGGGGTTCCCTAGCTGACCCTGAACTGCCAAATAAATTTAAAGAGGGGCGCTATGAAGATATACGGCACTGCATAGGTTGCCAGCAGGGATGTTTAGAAATACTATTTAATAACCAGCCTATTCGCTGCCTTGTTAACCCAACATTGGGATTTGAATATTTAAATGAACTTAAAAAGACAAGCAACCCCAAAAAGGTTACAGTTGTAGGTGGCGGCCCGGCAGGCTTAGAAGCAGCAAGAGCTGCTGCTATTGCAGGGCATAGCGTTACTATATATGAAAAAACAGACAGGCTAGGCGGGCAGTATAACTTAGCGGCTATAGCACCGGCAAAGGGAGATTTTGCTTCTTATTCGGCTTGGGCAGCAAGGCAGGTAGCCAAATTAGGAGTTAATATCAAGCTGAATACGGAATATTCTGTTTCTGTTTTTGAAAAGGATAAACCGGACGTAGTGATTTTGGCAACAGGTTCTTATATATCAAGGCCTCCGGTTACTGGAATCGATGGAGAAAACGTTGTGGACGCACAAGACATACTGCTTGGTAAAGTTACAGCCAAACAGAAAGTAATTGTTGCCGGCGGCGGGCTTATAGGCTGTGAAACGGCAACCTACTTAGCATCTTTAGGAAGACAGGTTACAATAGTAGAGATGCTTCCGGAAATAGCTAAAGAAGAAGAGTTCACAAGAAAGGTGCTTCTTATGAAGGCGATAGAGAGGCAGCATATAAGCGTAATGACAAATACAAAGCTACTGGAGATAACTAAGTCGGGAGCTAAGGTGGATGCGGATGGTGAAGTGATGGACGTTAAAGCTGATACGATAGTTATGGCTTTAGGCGTATTGCCAAATAATAAGCTTGCCGATGACCTTAAGGGCAAAGTTGAAGTGAAAGTTGTGGGAGACGCTTCAAAAGCGAGGAATGCACTTGAAGCAACGAGAGAAGGTTTCCTGGCAGGAGCAAGTATATAATAATATTTAAATTAAAATAATCCAATGGTTTTTCCATTGGATTATTTTTTATTAAATTTTTATTTGGCGTTTACTACGTTACTTTGCAAAAACATATAGGGAACGCCTTTTGCCTGAGTGATCGTTTTAATCCCTTTTTTATTAAAGGCCGAGGTATCCTTAATACTACCTGAAACAACGGAGTCTACGTTTAGGCCGGACAAGAAATCGGCGATATTTTCATTTAAGTCGCAAGTTACGGTTTCGCATTTTACAATGACGTTACCGCTTATGCTGAAAACCAAAAATTGAGTGCAGTTTTCAAGTTCTGGGGAAATAACACCGTTATCACATGCAATTGCTATTTTTCCGGTTACATTCATTATTTTTTCTACAATTGCAGCGGCCATTTCTACCATGTCAGGACATGAGCGGGTTTGATAGTAAGTTTCAGTTCTTTTTTCAGGAACAAATGTATTCTGGTCTTTACGTTCTTTTAACAATTCCCTGCATATGATAGAACCGTTTTGACGCTTAAACTCTTTTGCGAGATATTGTATCAATTTATAATGAGTGGATTTGGCATTATAATCTTTAGGATCAGAATATCCGTATTTAAGACCTACGACCATAAACATGCCGCTTACAGCACCGCATACTTCTCTTAACCTTCCCATGCCGCCTCCAAAAGAAGAGGCGAGGTTTAAAAGAGTATCTGGGTCGATATTAAATTCGTCTGAAAAGGCCAAAAGTACTGATTGAGAACAATTATGCCCGTCTTTAAAAATACTTCTGGCTTTTGCACCAGCGATAGACATTTAACCCTCCTTAAATTAAAATAAAAATTTGTTACTATAAATTACAATAAAATCATTTTAAAATTATGTCAATAAGAGAAACTCTTTTTTTGGACTTTTTATCTAGATATTGTTAATTTGCTATAAGTCAAATATGAGCATACTAAATTTAACGCAAAAACATTATTATGGCAGGAAGCATATTGTATTCTATCAGGATAGAAAGTGAATAAAAAATTGAAATACTCTATAGTTCTTACTAAAAAAAGTGAATATGTCCATACGTTGCTTAAAAGGAAAATAGAACGTTGTAAACATTTAAAAATAATAAAAAACGAAGAAAAGGGCAAAGGCGCTATATTGTTTGAAGTTGAGGCGAAAGACGTTGAAGGCGATATACTGATATCAAGGATAATATCTGATGTAATAGTTGAAAACATGCAGCTTAGGTTTTTAGTTGAAACTGTGAAAAAAAAGTATGCTTTTTTAGAAGAACGCGCTCAATGCGACGTATTGATTAAGACGCTAAGGTTACTGTGGTTCAGAAAAAAAGACAAGATAGACAATTATACTTTGACAAAAGTTGATATAGAAAAACGGGTTAGAAAATATTTTGAAGAGAGTAAAAAAAATGAAATAATTTTGGATGGATTTTTAAATTTCCGCTTACAGGACCATAAAAAATCATGGGAAGATATGTTAAAGCGTGTTGTGCAAGGGTATATTCTGGAAAAGGATTACCGGGATTTTATCAGCATTCTAAGGTATTTCGTATCGATAAAAAAACCCGTTAAAAAGCTTGTTAATTTAAAATACGAAGGCAACAAATATGTGTTGTCAGATGAAAACGGCGACGAAATAGATTACGCTAAATATGAGAGCAACTTGGGCATTAAAGGGAGTATGTCTTCTTCTGATATCGTTTTGAGTATGCTTATAAATTTAGCCCCGGAAAAGATAATGCTTTATGATTATAAAGATTTTCCGGATAAAAAGTTCGTCTTAACGGTAAAGAATGTCTTTTTCAAAAGAGTGGTTTTGAAAACTGTAAGGCAGGATTAAAGTTTTTTGCTCTTTTTGTCTTTGATTTCCATAATATAAATTCTATATGCTGCAACTAGGAGCAAAAACGTGCCGAATACAGTACGCAGTGTCCTTTCGTCCAGCAAAATAGCAAGGTATGCACCTAGTGCGGCACCGGGCAGTCCTCCTATTATTAGTTTTACCGCTGATCTTAGGCGTATTAACTTATGCTTAAAATGAAGGACAATGGCGGCTACGGCCATTGGAAAAAATATGGCAAGGTTTAAAGCCTGCGCACCATGCTGGGAAAAGCTAAGCAATAAAGTTAATACAGGTATTAATATCACACCGCCGCCCATTCCCATACCACCTATGATCCCGAATGCTGTCCCAGTTATAATGAGGATTATATTCAAAACAACATCCTCACTCCGCAAACGATGATAATAAGTGTAAAGAGGCGGTTTATAAACTTAGGGCTGGCTTTTTTAAGCAGCATTGCACCTAAAATGCCACCTATAAGAGAACCTATTGACAAAAATATAAGGGAGTTTACTTCTAAATAACCGGAACCGGCGTAAAATATGACACTTAATATAGAAAGCGGAAGTATCACTAATAATGCGGTTGCATGGGAGACTTTAGTTTCATAGCCTTCTAGTTCCAAGCACTCAACTACAGCTATACCGCCAGCAGAACCTAAAAATCCATTTATTATACCGGAGAATAAACCGACTGCAATGTTTACGATAGCTCTTTTTTTAGGCCTTGATTTTTGAAATTTATCTTTTATATTCATATATTTATTATTTTATTTTATTTTTAAAACATACTAATTATATGCGTTATTTTTAAGATGCAGATTTATAAATAATATATTGATTTTTATTATAAACTATGTTATTATCAGCATGTTATGTAATTTGGAGGTTTTTACATGCAAATTTTATCAATAATATTACAAGTTATTCTTTGCATATTTGCAATAGTGTTGATAGTAACTGTGTTACTGCAACCCAGCAAGGGTGCAGGTGTATCAGGAGCACTTGGTGGCGCCTCGGATACTTCATTTGGAGGAGGATCAAAAAAGGCAAGAGGAATGGAAGCCAAAATGGCCAGATTTACAAAAATCTGCGCTGTGGGTTTCATGATAATAGCCGTTGCACTTCTTATCATCCAAAAGTTTTCGTGATGCCAAGTAAAAAAGATATTTAAGCGTGCTCTAGTGGCACGCTTTTTTTAAAAATTTTTATGGAGATTAAATGAGTATTAAAGAAGAGATCATTAGAGTAATTGAAGAAAAAGGAACGCCTATGCCGATAAAGAAGGTAAAGGAATACCTTAAAGATGAAGCAAAAGGGGACGACATAGACAGGGCTGCTTTTGAACTGATAGGCGAGTATAAACTTTTCAGGACAAAGGGAGCTAAGTTGGCTCTTCCACTCCACGTAGGATATATAACCGGTGAGTTTTGCGCCAATCAAAGAGGCTTTGGCTTTGTCTATAACGATACGGGAGATATATTTATTCCGCCGGGCAATAAAAACGGGGCTATAAACGGAGATACTGTTTTAGTTAAGGTAAGCGAGACGGCAAAGGATGGAAAAAGCGCAGAAGGTATTATAGAAAGGGTATTAAAGGAGTCTTCTCAGGTTATTGTTGGAACCGTTGATAAAAACGGGAGGGCTGTGATGGTCATCCCGGACAACAGGTGCTATGACGATATCTATATAAGAAGAAGAGGGCAGCAGGGCCTTAAAAGCGGCCAAAAGGTAGTTGTCAGGATAGATGCACGGGCACGTGGAGAAAGGCATGCAGAGGGAACTGTAATTGAGCTGTTGGGGACTGAGCATGAAAAAGGTATAGATGTATTGTCTGTAGTACGCGCCTTTGGTATTCCCGAGGAGTTTTCTAACGAAGTTATTAAAGAAAGCGAGAAGGCAGCAAGGCACCCGATAGCCGAGGATTTAAACGGCAGGGAAGATTTTACTTCAGACAACGTCTTTACGATTGACGGCGACGACGCAAAGGATTTAGACGATGCAATATCCGTAGGCAAATCTAATGGCGTTTACCGCCTGGGCGTGCACATAGCAGACGTATCGCATTATGTTCGTAAAGGAAGCGAGCTTGATAAAAGTGCACTTGAGCGCGGCACAAGCGTATATATGTTGGATAAGGTAGTTCCTATGCTGCCTAAAGTACTGTCAAACGGGGTATGTTCGCTTAATGAAAAGGAGATAAGGCTGACTCTTTCGTGTGTGATGGATATAGATGAAAAAGGGCAGGTTATGTCGCATAGGATATGCAAGAGCTTTATTAAATCTAAACACAGGATGACATACAACAATGTAAATAAAATCTTGGGCGGAGATGAAGCTTTAAAAGTCAAATACGAAGATATATTTAGCGATATATTGCTGGCAAGAGAGTTGGCCGGTATTTTAGAAGAAAACAGAAAGGCGGCCGGCAGCATCGATTTAAACATAGACGAAGCTAAAATAGATGTCGATGAAAACGGTAAGCCATTAAACGTCCATGTTCGTGAACGCGGCATTTCAGAACATATGATAGAAGAGTTTATGCTGATGGCTAACAAAGTCGTTGCGGAGGAATATTTTTATAGGGATATTCCATTCATATATAGGGTGCACGATAAGATGGATGCCGGAAAGATGGAGGCTTTAACAGTATTTTTGGCTAACTTGGGATATAAGTTTAAGGGCAGGCCGGACAATGTCCACACAAAGGACATACAAAATATCCTTACTCTGTGTAATGGTGAGGAATTTGAAAATATAATAAGCAGAATAGTCCTCCGGTCTATGAAAAAGGCGGAATATTCAGACGAATGCAGGGGCCATTTTGGGCTTGGATTTAAGTTTTACTGCCACTTTACTTCACCGATAAGAAGGTATCCGGACCTTTATATACACAGGGTAATATCGAATACTCTTAACGGTAAAATGAAAAATTTAGATAAGAAAAGGAAAGAGGCAGCGGCTGTTTCAGATACATCATCTAAATACGAGCGGCGCGCGATGGAAGCAGAGCGTGAAATAGAGGCTATAAAAAAGGCTCAGTATATGGAAGACAAAGTTGGCAAAAAGTATGATGGCATGATATCCGGAGTTACACAAAATGCGATGTTTGTAGAGCTTGATAATACTATTGAAGGTATAGTTTTGCTAAGCTCAATCAAGGATGATTTTTACGTCTATTTTGAAAAGCTTTACTGTGTCATAGGAGAGAGGACTAAAAAGAGGTATAGCCTGGGCGATAAGGTCAAAGTCTACGTTAAAAGCGTAGATGTCCGCCAGAAGAGGGTGGAATTTGAACTTGTTCAGTAACCTTTGAAATAGTATAATTTAATTAAGAGGTCAATATGCAAAAAGGCGTAAAGATAATAGCGCAAAATAAAAAGGCGCGGCATGATTATTTCATAGAGGATACGTATGAAGCAGGGCTTGAACTGGTCGGAACGGAGGTTAAATCCATAAGGCAGGGCAAGGTCAATTTAAGGGACAGTTTTGCCCAGGTAAAGAACGGCGAAATGCTTGTTTATAACATGCATATAAGCCCTTACGAAAAAGGCAATATATTTAATAAAGACCCACTTAGGGTAAGGAAACTGCTGCTTCATAAAAGCGAAATACGCAAATTAAATGCAATGGTGATGCAAAAAGGGCTTACGCTCGTACCCTTAAGCATTTATTTAAGCAAAGGCCTTGTTAAGATGGAACTTGCTGTCGCACAAGGCAAGAAGCTTTATGATAAAAGGGAAGACATGGCTAAAAAGGATGCCAAGCGAGATATGGAGCGCCATTTAAGAGATAATAATAGATAACATGGGGGCGTATATGGCTTTCGACGGGGGTAATCGGTATTGGATAAGCGGGCCGAAGTTTTTTGAAATCTTCGTTAAAAAATTCAGAGCTTAAAATTAAACGCAAAAAATAACGAACAATTAGCATTTGCTGCTTAATCGCAGCTGCCGTCTGCTTCGGGAGTCCCGTGGCTCAAAGACAGGCGTAATTTAACGGGGTACTGCTGCTACTAAGCTTTGCGTAGCAGATGGATTTATGAAGCTACTGATCGAAAAACCCTGTATGTGGGGGATTCACATCGGGAAATTTTATAAATACGCATACTTAGCCCGGAGAAAATTCAATATTGTAACTTTCGGACAGGGGTTCAACTCCCCTCGCCTCCACCAAA
>JAWKQI010000005.1 GCA_041390245.1 Eubacteriales bacterium | reverse complement strand
TTCTCCTCCAAGTGTTTTATCTTTTTTGATTAATTACTTTTTATTCCTATAACCTTTTCTAAAAGGCCTTTTGGTACAACTTCATAATGTGAGAACTGCATTGTAAATAGCCCTCGTCCCTGTGTTCTAGAGCGCAAGTCTGTTGCATATCCAAACATTTCAGACAGCGGAACTTTAGCCTTGATTACTTGTGTCCCGTTTCGTGATTCAGTTCCTTCTATTCTGCCTCTTCTTGAATTCAAGTTGCCAAGTACATCGCCTAAATACTCGTCCGGCATAACAACTTCAACTTTCATCATCGGTTCGAGCAATGCACAGTCCGCTTTTTTAAGCGCATCCTTAAATGCGAGCGAACCGGCAACCTTATATGCCATTTCCGATGAATCGACGTCGTGATATGACCCGTCTACAACAGTGACTTTAAAGTCTACGACTTCATATCCTCCTACTACGCCGTTCTTAGCTGCTTCTTTAATGCCTTCATCAATAGGCGAGATATATTCTTTTGGTATAGCTCCGCCAACAACAGCATTGACAAATTCATAACCAGCGCCCGGTTCTTTTGGCTCGACTTCGATGATACAATGACCGTACTGGCCATGGCCGCCTGTCTGCCGTACAAATTTACCTTCAGACCTAACTGGTTTTCTCAAGGTTTCGCGGTAAGCAACCTGCGGTGTGCCAACCGTTGCTTCTACCTTAAATTCCCTAAACATTCTGTCAACTATTATCTCTAAATGAAGTTCGCCCATTCCGGCTATTATGGTCTGCCCTGTTTCAGTATCCGTATAACTCTTAAAAGTCGGATCTTCTTCTGAGAGCTTTGCAATAGCCATAGACATTTTTTCCTGCCCTGCTTTTGTCTTAGGTTCAATAGCAACTCTGATAACAGGATCCGGAAATTCCATAGACTCAAGTACTATCGGATGTTTTTCATCACAAAGGCTGTCTCCGGTAGATATCTGCTTAAAGCCTACTGCAGCTGCAATATCCCCGGCCATAACTTCCTCTATCTCTTCTCTATGGTTTGCATGCATCCTTAGTATTCTGCCTATTCTCTCCCTTTTATCTTTAGTTGAGTTATAGACATATGAACCGGATTTTAACTTCCCTGAATACACGCGGAAAAATGCAAGTTTACCTACGAACGGATCGGCCATTATCTTAAATGCTAATGCTGAAAACGGCTCGTTATCCGAAGCTTCCCTTTTCTCTGTCTTATCCGTTCCAGGTACAGTACCTATAATCGCTTCGACATCCAGCGGTGAAGGCAGGTAATCTACAACTGCATCTAAAAGCATCTGTACGCCTTTATTTTTATAAGATGAACCGCAAGTTACCGGTACCATCTTCATATTAAGCGTAGCTTTACGTATTGCCGCTTTCATTTCCTCAACTGTTATTTCTTCACCTGCAAAGTATTTTTCCAAAAGAGTATCGTCTACATCCGCAACAGACTCTAAAAGTTTCTCACGGTATATATCCGCATTTTCTTTCATATCCTCAGGGATATCCCTTATTTCAACGTCTTTTCCAAGATCGTCGTTATAAAATTTTGCATTCATCTTAATTAAATCGATGATTCCGATAAAGTTATCTTCGCTGCCTATTGGCAATTGAACAGGCACAGGATTTGTATTAAGCCTTGTTCTCATCATCTCAAGCACATTATAAAAATCTGCTCCCATGATGTCCATCTTATTAACATAAGCAACACGCGGTACATTATACTTGTCAGCTTGTCTCCAAACGGTTTCAGATTGCGGCTCTACACCGCCTTTTGCGCAAAATACAGCAACTGCACCGTCTAGTACACGAAGCGACCTTTCTACTTCAACAGTAAAATCAACATGTCCCGGTGTATCTATTATATTTATTCTATGATCTCTCCATTTCGCGGTAGTAGCTGCAGAAGTTATGGTTATACCTCTTTCCTGCTCTTGCTCCATCCAGTCCATTACCGCGTTCCCCTCATGAACTTCACCAATTTTGTATGTTCTTCCAGTGTAAAAAAGAATACGTTCGGTGGTAGTGGTCTTTCCCGCATCAATGTGAGCCATAATCCCTATATTTCTTGTTTTCTCAAGCGGAAATTCTCTTGACATTTTGTGACTTTCCCTTCCAATTTATTTGTGTCAGATAAAAGTAAGAACTACCAGCGATAATGTGCAAATGCCTTGTTCGACTCTGCCATTTTGTGTGTCTCTTCTCTTTTCTTAACGCTTGCGCCAATACTATTTGCCGCATCCATGATCTCCCCTGCAAGACGTTCCTTCATCGTGCGCTCAGACCGTTTTCTAGTAAAGTTAACGAGCCATCTTATTCCCAAAGTCTGGCGTCTTTCAGGACGGACTTCAATAGGAACCTGGTATGTAGCACCACCGACTCTTCTAGGTTTTACTTCAAGTACAGGCATGATATTTTCTAAAGCCTGGTTAAAAACTTCAACAGGCTCTTTACCTGTCTTTTCTTTTATTATATCAAAAGCGTCATAGCAAATGCGCTGTGATGTTCCTCTTTTGCCATCAAGCATTATCTGATTAATAAGTTTTGTTATAACTACGCTACCATATATAGGGTCAGCTATAACTTCACGCTTTGGTACTCCACCTCTTCTAGGCATGAAATTTCTCCTTTTCTTAAATAGATTTAAATTTTATGACACATTACTATTAAGTAACGATTTTTTATTATTTTTTAGGACGCTTTGCGCCATAAACACTTCTGGATTGTTTTCTGTTAGCAACGCCTGCGGAATCCAGTGCGCCGCGAACTATATGATATCTAACACCAGGCAAATCTTTTACTCTGCCTCCGCGTATAAGAACAACCGAGTGCTCCTGTAAATTATGCCCAATACCTGGTATATAAGCTGTACCTTCCATCTGGTTGGTCAAGCGTACTCTTGCTATTTTTCTTAAAGCTGAATTCGGCTTTTTAGGTGTCATCGTTCTTACAGCTAAACAAACGCCACGTTTTTGTGGGCACTGTTTTAGTATAGGAGCGTTAACTTTTCCCTTAACTTCTTTTCTGCCTTTTCTTACTAATTGATTAATCGTAGGCATTTTCTCTAAATGCACCTCCATAAAAATTATCGTATATATATTAAATCCCCACGCAACCCATGAATGAGAACTTATATTAAAATACCTGCTGCGGCACAGGAAACCTGTATGCCGCAAATCTTGCCTAGTTCCTGCGCACTTGCAACCATTACAACTTCGATACCGGCTTTATTGGCCTCAAAAACAAGCTTATCCTTTAAAGCCATGTCGATATCAGCTGCTATAAACACCTTTTTAAGCGATTTAGCATTTAGATGCTTCAAAATCTGTTTACTACCAATGACTTTGTTTTGTGCGCTTTCAAGCTCTTTTATCATTATGCAAACTCCGTAAATCTTCTTATGATAAAAACGAATACAATTTTAACATTACGGTTAGTTTCTGTCAATTGCTTTAATATCACCAAAATTTAGAGGTCTAACGAAACTTGCCTTGAATTTTTAGTTTCCTCAAGGAAAGGATGCAATTCACTCTCGTTTTCCGGTATGTTTTTTATAACCTCTATATCTTTATATCTGGTCATACCCGTTCCGGCAGGAATCAGTTTTCCTATTATAACGTTTTCCTTTAAGCCAACCAACGGATCTAACTTGCCTTTTATTGCAGCATCTGTTAATACTCTCGTTGTCTCCTGGAATGAAGCCGCAGATAAGAAAGACTCCGTAGCTAAAGATGCTTTTGTTATTCCAAGCAACGTCCTCTTAGCTGTTGCCTGCTGCCCACCGGCATCGGCTACTTCTTTATTCTGCCGTTCAAACTCGAATATATCTATTAATGCGCCCGGCAGCATGTTAGTGTCGCCTGAATCTTCGATTTTACATTTTCTAAGCATCTGCCTAATTATTATCTCGATATGTTTATCGGATATCTCAACGCCCTGTAAACGGTATACCATCTGCACTTCTTTAAGCAGGTAATTTTGTACGCCTTTCATGCCTTTTATCTTTAGTATATCGTTTGGATTTATCGATCCTTCGGTGAGTTCGTCGCCGGCTTCGATCGCGTCCCCTTCTGCTACTTTAAGTCTTGCACCATATGGTATGGTATGTGTCTCAGCTTCGCCCACATCGTTCCTTACCATTATCTCTCTTCTCTTCTTGGTATCGTTTATCTGAATGGTACCCGTTATACCAGAGATAACAGCTAAGCCCTTTGGCTTTCTAGCTTCAAACAGCTCTTCAACACGCGGAAGACCTTGAGTTATGTCTCCGCCTGCAACGCCGCCCGTATGGAACGTTCTCATGGTCAGCTGTGTTCCAGGTTCGCCTATGGACTGTGCAGCGATTATGCCAACTGCTTCGCCAATATTTACTTCTCCGCCTGTCGCCATATTAGCGCCGTAACACTTAGCGCATACGCCGTGTTCGCTTCTGCAAGTCAGAACCGAACGAATGTTGACTTCGGTTATACCTGCATCAACTATCTTTTGCGCTATATCATAAGTTATCATTTCATTTTCATTTACCAAAACTTCAGACGTTTTAGGGTCTATTATCTTATCTACCGAATAACGCCCCTTGATCCTATCCTGTAGCGGTTCTATGACTTCTTTGCCATTAGTCATCGCTTTAACGACAGTTCCTCTTACAGGCTCGTTTAATGACTTAAAGCAATCGTCTTCCCTAACTACAACATCTTGGCTTACGTCGACAAGACGGCGCGTTAAATACCCTGAGTCTGCTGTCCTAAGAGCAGTATCTGCAAGGCCTTTTCTGGCTCCATGCGATGAAATAAAGAATTCAAGAACCGTTAATCCTTCACGGAAATTAGCTCTTATCGGAATCTCCAGTATTTCACCGGATGGATCTGCCATAAGTCCGCGCATTCCGGCCAGCTGCCTTATCTGATTTGTACTACCTCTGGCGCCGGAGTTTGCCATCATATATATAGGATTAAACCTGTCAAGATTGTCCATCAGGGCATCTGTAACTTTTTTAGTGGTTTCATCCCAAATTTTTATTACATTTTCTTTCTTTTCCTGCCTTGTTAAAAGCCCGCGTTTATATTTTTTCTCAATAGCTATAACTCTTTCCTCGGCATCGGCAATCAACGCCTTTTTCTCTTCAGGTACAACTATATCGGATACGCTTATCGTAATAGCACCAACTGTTGAATATCTGAATCCTAAGTCCTTTACGCTGTCCAAAACTTCAGAAGTCCTGGTGCTTCCGTGTTTTCTGTAGCAAGCATCAACTATTCTGCCTAGAACTTTTTTATCTACCAGCCTGTCTATTTCAAGAAATCCGGCATTTTCCTTTTTGCTTCTGTCTACAAAACCTAAATCCTGAGGTATAGCTGTATTAAATATCAGCCTTCCCGTTGTTGTATCAATAATCTTTTCAAACTTTTCACCATTAAACTCTGCTTCAAGCCTAACTTTTATAGGAGCCTGAAGTGCAACCTGACCTGTCTGATAAGCCATGATAGCTTCGTCAACGGACATAAATACGCTTCCTGCGCCAATTAAGCCTTCTCTTTGTATAGTTAAGTAATAACTACCTATAACCATATCCTGCGTCGGGCTTACAACGGACTTCCCGTCCTGCGGCTTTAATATGTTGTTTGATGCAAGCATCAAAAACCTGGATTCAGCCTGCGCCTCAACGGACAGCGGCACGTGAACCGCCATTTGGTCTCCGTCGAAGTCTGCATTGTATGCGGTACAAACCAAAGGATGTATCTTTAAAGCACGCCCCTCAACCAGTATCGGCTCAAACGCCTGTATGCCCAGCCTATGAAGCGTAGGCGCACGGTTTAAAAGAACCGGATGGTCTTTTATAACTTCTTCAAGCACATCCCAAACTTCGCTTCGAACGCGTTCTACCATTCTCTTTGCGCTCTTTATATTATGTGCATAGTTATCCTGCACAAGTTTTTTCATTACAAACGGCTTAAATAACTCTAATGCCATTTCCTTTGGAAGACCGCACTGGTACATCTTAAGGTCTGGTCCTACAACGATAACGCTACGGCCTGAATAGTCTACACGTTTACCAAGTAAGTTCTGGCGGAAACGCCCTTGCTTGCCGCGTAAAAGATCGCTTAAAGATTTAAGCGGCCTGTTTCCAGGTCCGGTAACCTGCCTTCCGCGCCTGCCGTTATCAATTAAAGCATCTACTGCTTCTTGAAGCATCCTCTTTTCGTTCCTGACTATAATGTCCGGTGCTTTTAACTGAAGCAATCTGTTTAAGCGGTTGTTTCTGTTTATAACACGCCTGTATAAATCGTTTAAGTCAGACGTAGCAAAACGGCCGCCGTCTAACTGGACCATAGGCCTAAGTTCCGGCGGAATAACTGGAACAACATCTAAAATAATCCACTCTGGGCGGTTATTGCTGTTTCTGAACGCTTCTACAACTTCCAAGCGTTTTACTGTGCGAATACGCTTTTGCCCTGTCGCAGTTTTTAATTCCTCTTTAAGCTCAGCTGAAAGGGCATCTAAATCTATGTTCTTTAAAAGGATCTTTACTGTTTCAGCGCCCATTCCGGCCTTAAAGGAATCTTCTCCGAATTTCTCAACCGCTTCATGGTATTCCTTATCGTTTAAAAGCTGCTTATACTCAAGCGTTGTGTTGCCAGGATCGTAGACTACGAAAGATGCAAAATAAAGCACCTTTTCAAGGGAACGAAGAGACATGTCTAAAAGCAGCCCCATACGGGACGGTATCCCTTTAAAGTACCATATGTGAGATACAGGTGCAGCCAGTTCTATATGGCCCATCCTTTCTCTTCTGACCTTTGCGCGCGTTACTTCAACGCCGCACTTGTCGCAGATAATCCCCTTATAGCGATTCCTCTTATATCTTCCGCAATGACATTCCCAGTCTTTTGTCGGCCCAAAAATTCTTTCACAGAAAAGGCCATCCTTTTCTGGTTTTAACGTACGATAATTTATAGTTTCTGGCTTTTTTACTTCGCCTCTTGACCATTCCCTGATTTTTTCCGGTGAAGCTAGCCCTATTTGCATGGAATCAAAGTTATTAAGCTCGAACAAAAGTTTCGTCTCCCTTCGTTATTTAAACATATGTACCTATATAAAACTCTTTTCTTTATATAGGGCTTATTCTTTGTCTAAATCGTCAAATTCTTCTATATCTTCTATAGAAGAATCCAGTTTGTCGATTTCCAAGTCGTCTATATCTTCTATTTCAAGTTCTTCTAAGTTAAAGTCGTCATCGATAGATAGTTCTTCTTCTATCTCTTCGTCGCCTTCTATAAGCGGCATTTCCGTTGTCGGCAGATCTTCTATACCTTCAATATTTATATTAAGAAGGCCTGCATCGTCATCCGTTGACTCTTTTATTGCAATCTCTTCCTTAGAATCGGAAAGCACTTTTACATCTAGAGCCAAGCTTTGAAGCTCTTTTATCAAGACTTTAAAGGATTCAGGGACTCCCGGTTCCGGAATATTTTCTCCCTTGACTATTGCCTCATATGTCTTAACACGCCCTACCACATCGTCTGACTTAACAGTTAAAATCTCCTGCAACGTATGTGCTGCACCGTAAGCTTTAAGCGCCCAAACTTCCATTTCTCCGAAACGCTGACCGCCAAACTGCGCTTTACCACCAAGAGGCTGCTGCGTTACCAAGGAATATGGACCTGTTGAACGTGCATGTATCTTGTCGTCTACCAAGTGAGCGAGTTTTAATATATACATGTATCCCACGGTAACCTTGTTTTCGAACGGTTCACCAGAGCGCCCGTCGTAAAGAACTGTCTTGCCGTCTGGGCTTAACCCTATCTTTTCAGCCAGGTCTGCTATCATCTCTTCTTTTGCCCCGTCAAATACCGGCGTTGCAACCTTCCATCCGTACATCTTGGCAACAAGGCCTAAATGTACTTCTAAAACCTGCCCTATATTCATACGAGAAGGAACGCCTAGCGGATTTAATACAACGTCTAGCGGTGTACCATCCGGTAAAAACGGCATATCTTCTTCTGGAAGTATGCGGGATATAACACCCTTGTTGCCGTGACGCCCTGCCATCTTATCTCCAACTGAGATCTTTCTTTTCTGTGCTATATAAACACGTATCATCTTGTTTACACCGGCAGAAAGTTCATCTTTATTCTCACGGGTAAATATCTTGACATCTACTATAATGCCACCTTCTCCGTGAGGAACGCGAAGTGAAGTATCTCTTACTTCTCTTGCTTTTTCGCCGAAAATTGCGCGCAGCAATTTTTCTTCGGCAGTTAGGTCAGATTCGCCTTTTGGAGTTATCTTTCCAACCAGCATATCTCCAGACTTAACTTCCGCTCCTATCCTTATAATGCCGTTTGCGTCTAAATCTTTAAGCGCTTCTTCACCGACATTAGGAACTTCTCTTGTTATTTCTTCCGGCCCAAGTTTAGTGTCTCTTGCTTCACACTCATATTCTTCTATATGAATAGATGTAAATACATCATCTTTAACTAGGCGCTCGCTTAGTAAAATAGCATCCTCGTAATTATATCCTTCCCAGGTCATAAACCCGACCAGGACATTTCTTCCAAGTGCCAGTTCGCCGGTATCAGTAGACGGCCCGTCGGCGATTATATCTCCTGTCTTGACTTTGTCGCCCGCAAATACCAACGGCTGCTGCGTTATGCATGTGCCCTGGTTAGACCTCATGAATTTCAAGAGTTTGTACTCATGCAGCCTTCCTTCTTTATCCTTTATGACTATCATAGTGGTCGAAACTGATTTAACTATTCCGTCTTCTTCCGCTAATACAGCAACGCCGGAATCCCTAGCGGCCTTATATTCCATGCCCGTACCGACTATCGGTGACTCAGGGCAAAGAAGCGGAACTGCCTGACGCTGCATGTTAGAGCCCATCAGCGCCCTGTTCGCATCGTCGTTTTCAAGGAAAGGTATCATAGATGTAGCTACCGAAACTAATTGTTTTGGCGATACATCCATTAAATCTACATCTTCTCTTGGAACTTCTAATATCTCATCTAAATAACGGCACATAACACGGTCTTTTACAAACCTTCCGTCTTCGCCTATCGGCTCATTTGCCTGAGCTACTATATAGCTATCTTCATCGTCTGCCGTTAAGTAAACTATATCTTCTAATATCTTGTTAGTTTTTTTATCTATCAAACGGTACGGTGATTCTATAAATCCGTATTCATTTATACGCGCATAAGTACTAAGAGAACCAATAAGGCCTATATTCGGTCCTTCAGGAGTCTCTATCGGGCACATTCTGCCATAATGAGAATGGTGAACATCTCGAACGTCAAAACTTGCGCGTTCACGGTTTAACCCGCCGGGTCCCAATGCAGACAGACGCCTTTTATGCGTAAGTTCCGCCAAAGGATTGGTCTGGTCCATAAACTGGGACAGCTGAGAAGAACCGAAAAATTCTTTTACTGCAGAAGTAACAGGGCGAATGTTTATCAAGTTAGAAGGCATTGCCGCATCCATGTCCTGAATAGACATCCTCTCCTTAACAACACGCTCCAAACGTGAAAGCCCTACTCTTATCTGGTTTTGTAAAAGCTCGCCAACCGAACGTATCCTCCTGTTGCCAAGATGGTCTATATCGTCCGTATTGCCTATTCCATGTTTTAACCCCAGCAAATAGCTTATAGAGGCTATTACATCATCTATAACTATGTGCTTAGGTATTAGCTGATTTATATTTGCTTTTACTTGTTCTTTTAATTTAGCTTCATCTCCCTCGCATTCGTCTAGAATCTTCTTTAATGTCGGGAAATGTACCTTTTCATTAATACCGGCTTCAGCCAAATCGAAATCTAAGTATTTATCTGCATAAACAAAATTATTTCCTATGACCTTTACCGTCTCTTCATCTACAGTAACAAGCACTTCGTTAATGCCGGCATTTTCTATTTCTTTAGCTACGTCCTCGTTGATTATGTCGCCTGCCGCCACAAACAGTTCTCCCGTGAAAGGATCAACTATATTTTCAGCAGACTCCAAACCCTCAAGCCGCGTGGCCAAAGACAATTTTTTATTGAATTTATATCTGCCGACTCTTGCTAAGTCGTATCTTCTCTTATCAAAAAACAGCGAGTTAATAAGCTGGCGCGCGCTTTCAACTGTCGGCGGTTCGCCAGGCCGTAACCTTTTATGTATTTCTATTAAGCCCTCTTCTTCGCTTGTAGAACTGTCTTTTTTAAATGTGCTTTCAAAACAGCTAGTGTCCCCAAACAAATTTACTATTTCATCATTAGTGCCTATGCCAAATGCACGCAAAAGCACAGTCAATGGCAGTTTCCTTGTCCTGTCAACCCTAACCCATAGGCAATCAGCGCTGTCCGTTTCATATTCTAGCCAAGCGCCACGGTTTGGTATTACAGTTGCATTAAAAAGCTGTTTGCCCGTCTTGTCCCTAGAGCTTTCATAGTATACGCTAGGTGAACGAACCAACTGGCTGACTATTACACGCTCTGCGCCATTTATAATGAAGGTTCCCTTTCTCGTCATCAGCGGGAAATCGCCCATGAAAACTTCCTGCTCCTTCATCTCGCCCGTTTCCTTATTAATAAGGCGGACAACGACTTTTAACGGGGCAGCATAATTAACATCACGTTCCTTGCATTCTTCAACACTATACTTAGGTTTTTCTTCTATATAATAATCTACAAACTCAAGTATTAAATTTTCCGAATAATCGGTGATAGGTGAGATATCTTCAAATGCCTCTTTTAAACCCTGTTTTATAAACTGATTAAATGAATCTTTTTGTACTTCGATTAAGTCTGGCATATCGAGAACTTCTTCGATTTGCGAAAAACTCATTCTTTTGCTCTTGCCCATAACGACTTCATGTACCATAGATAAACGCTCCTAAATTTGAATAATGAAGAATTGAAAATTACATACCTATACAATAGTCATTTTATACCAATAAACTATTCATTTATACATAAAACTTAAAAAAACTGCAGGGATAATATACCTTAATTTTTCTGCTTGTAAAAAAGCTTTATTATCAATTTTTTCGAATATTACTCCACAATACAGCATATCAATACAATTTATTATAATACCATAGCGTTTTTATCCTGTCAATGTAAAAAATCATTTTATATGATAAATTTAACAATTATTAAACCCCTTTAAAAAAGCGACCCGAAAGCCGCTTTTTTATCTAAATATATAAAATATTTTTTTATAAATATGCCTCTTCACATTTTGCAAATATCATGCGTCCGGCAGCAGTCTGCAAAACGCTGGTTACAACAACCCTTATGTGTTCCCCTGTCTTCCCGTTGCCGTTTTCTATTACTATCATGGTTCCGTCATCTAAATACGCTATGCCCTGTCCCTGTTCTTTGCCTTCTTTAACTACCTGGACGTCCATCTCTTCACCCGGTATATACGCAGGTTTTATAGCGTTTGAAAGTTCGTTTATGTTAAGCACCTTAACTCCAGATACCGAAGCCACCTTGTTTAAATTGTAATCATTCGTTAAAACCTGGCCTTTTAACTCCAGCGCCAGCTTTATAAGTTTAGAATCTGTTTCTGAAATATCATCATAATCTTTATCGATTATACTTACCTTTAACTTAAGTTCCTTTTGGACTCTGCTTATTATATCAAGCCCTCGCCTTCCTCTTTTGCGTTTAAGCGCATCATCAGAATCTGCTATATGCTGCAACTCTTCTAAAATAAACCTCGGAATAATGATAGGCCCTTCTATAAACCCTGTCTGGCAAAGATCAAATATCCTACCGTCTATTATAACGCTTGTGTCAAATATCTTGGGAGGAATACCCGTTGTTTTATTATTGCTGACTTCTTTATTTGTTTTTTTGCTGCGCCCGAACTTAAAGAGCTGTATGTCCGCCCGCCTCCTTATTGCAATACCGGTGCTTATGTAACAAAGCGTAGCATATGTTATCACAGATATAGCAATAGAAAGCCATGATATTGGTATGCTATTTATAAGGCCAGAAAGTAAGTAAGACATTAAAAGCCCAATTAAAAGGCCAATAGTGCCGGATAAGATTATACCGGAAGGCAGCTTGTCTATCTTGCGTTCAGTTGAAACAACAAAGTTCATTAAAGACTGCGATAAACGTTTTGATAATATAATAAAAATAATACCGGTTAAAATCCCACTTGAAAAATAAATGATTAAAACGCCAAGTGGTGTAAAAACGTCTCTTAGCCCTATAATGCCAGCCCTTGCGATAATATATTCAACTATGCCGACGATCATAGGCCCAACTCCAAAACCTAACAATATAATTAGTGTTCTATAAAGTTTTTTCAAATACGCTTCTCCTTTTTAGAATAAATAAATGATATTATATAAAATCTACAATCTTATCCTTTATCTCTTCAGGGGTCGAATCAATGGACATCGCTATTTCGGAAGTCAATATAGTAAGCGCTTGCGCAAGCATCCTTTTTTCTCCGGAAGAAAGCCCGTTTTGATAATATTTTGCCTTTAAAACACGTATGACCTGAGCTACTTCTGATATTTCCCCAGTCTTTAACTTTTCCAAGTTTTGTTTAAAAAGTTTACACGCACTTGTTTCACCGGGTTTAATTTCATCGTTTAAATATTTTATGATATTAAAACATACCTCGGGCGAAGACACATAACGCAGCCCTACATTAGCGGCATTGTCCACCGGAATCATTACACACATTTCATCAACAGAAAAACGAAGGACATAATACTTTATCTCCTTTTCCATGATGATCTTATCTTCAATTGCCTCAATAACGCCCACCCCATGCATGGGATAAACTACATGGTCTCCCACTTTAAACATATAAAACTCCCCTTATACATTATGATAGAGCACCCATTTCCTTTTGTCAACAAATCCACCTACTAGAAGATTTTAGCTTTTTTTGTCTATCCGTTTGACAAGAGATTTTAATGAAATATAATTAAGTTAAATACAAATCTTTTAAATCATAGGTGGGAATATGAAAATTTCTGTTAAAGACATGCAATTTGAAGACTTTCAACAAGTTGTAAGCGAAAACCTAATAAGAAACAAAAGCCTGCTCGACGTTTTATCCAAACTGAACATATTCTTCGCAAAGTCCAACCGGGCAGTTACCAAAGCGATTACAAGCTGCGGTTGCATGCAGATCCATGCGTCAAAACAAAATTTAGACGGAGAAACTGAATATTCTTCTTTAACACAGCAGACTCAGACACATCTGGAGGGAGAGCTTTGCGAAAACTGTAAAAGCATAATAGAACATGAACTCGGCGAAACCATGTTCTTTATGGCAGCTCTTTGCGAAACACTTGGGCTTAGCCTTTATGACATTATTCTAAACGAGAAAAAGACTCTTGAAACGCTTGGGAAATTTAATTTGAAATAAAACACTAGGCTTCTTTATCCCTCGGGAACATTGCAACCAACGCTTCCCATATATTTTTAACAAACACCATATCCATATCTGTATTTAAAAAAGCATTTCCCTTTGGCAAAATAAGTTTTTTAAACCCAAACCTCTTGCTTTCCTCTGCACGCCTGTCTGCTCTTGCAACTGTCCTTATCTGGCCGGTCAAACCTATCTCACCTGCTATTACACAATCGTTTAGCGCTTTATTCCTGTAAGCTGATACTATAGCGGCGGCTATCGCTAAATCAGCAGATGGATCGTTTAACTTTATCCCACCTGCCACATTAACATAGACATCCTGATCGTAAAGCTTAATACCTGCTTTTTTTTCAAGCACAGCGAGAATTAAAGACGTACGGTTAAAATCGACGCCGGAGGTCATCCTTCTTGGTATATTAAATGCAGTTTTAGAAACCAGTGCTTGTATTTCCATTAATACCGGCCTAGTGCCTTCCATTGCGCAAAATACAGCAGAACCCGGAACATTGATTTCCCTTTCTGCAATAAACAGCCCCCCGAAATTACTAACTTCGCTTATGCCGTTTATACCCATTTCAAACACGCTTATTTCATTTGTAGAACCAAATCTATTTTTTACTGCCCGTATCACACGGTATGAGTTTAGATTTTCTCCTTCAAAATATAGCACAGTATCTACCATATGTTCTAATATCCTAGGCCCTGCAATAGATCCTTCTTTGGTCACATGCCCTATCAAAAAAATGGGAATAGAACTCATTTTTGCAATTTTAGTCAGCTTTGCCGCGCACTCTTTCACCTGACTGACAGCCCCTGCCGCACCGTTAATGGCAGAATCATATAACGTCTGGATAGAATCTATTACAACTAAACAAGGCGATAACTCTTCGATCTTTTGTATTATCAAAGACACTTCGGTTTCGTTTAAAACCAAAAGTTTTTTAGATTTTACCCCCACTCTTGACGCGCGCATCTTTATTTGGCCAACCGACTCTTCACCGGATACATAGAGTACTGCCTTATCTTCATTTGCGCATACGTTTTCCGCTACCTGCAGCAGCAAAGTAGATTTGCCAACTCCTGGTTCGCCGCCAATCAAGACGACTCCACCCAAGACTATGCCTCCGCCTAGAACCCTGTCTAGTTCTGCAAAGGAAGTTTTTATCCTGCTGTTTTCATCTAAACTTACTTCGAAAATACTCTTTTCACTTGCGCCGGTTAAAATCCCGCGCTTTTGTTCCTTTACAGGCGTAAACTGTGACATGGTGTTCCATTCGCCGCAAGAAGGGCATTTTCCATACCACTTTGCACTTTCGTATCCGCATTCGGAACATAAGTAACAAGTGTTACTCTTGGGCATCGCTGTCTTCCTCCGTATCTATTTGGGGTACAGTTATCTTTGCGTAATTGACAACATCCCTTTCAAAAAATCCATCCGTTATATCATACCAGCAGACATAATCTCCACTTGCCGAAGATAAAAGCCCCCTGGAGTTTTTCGATGTCAATGTCGCGGTTATTCCCTGATCAATAAAATATACATGCAGCGTTTCTTGCTTAGTATAGACGATGAATCCGTTTCCTACGTCAAAATTAATTACACCCGTATCTATACTCTTCGCTACATTTGTGCCGTCGCTTATCATAAGGCGGGAACCGTCAATGCCGTTGCCGTCTAAAAATGCTACGTAGTTTCCATATGTTTTTGGCGAATAAACCAAACTTCCCGGCTCAAATTCAGAAGCTTTAGTAGCGCTTCCGTTCAATGGCAAGCGTTTTACCACACTTTGCTTAACTGCATCGCTGTCATCTCTGCTTAAAGTTGACCATACAAGTTCATTGCCGTTTATATAAATCCCTCCTAAAGAATACAAATCGGTTGACAATTGGTCTATCAATACTGTTTCTTGAGTTGGAAGATAACAAAGATAAATCTTATCTGAATTTATTCCCGTTTGAACTGCATATACCGCAAAATCGCCGCTTAAACACACTTTAGGCATTGCATAATAATACGTTCTTAACGAATATGTCTCTTTAGCTTCTCTGTCATAAAGACAAATACGCCCGCCGCCGGAACTATTAGAATCTATATACACTATCCAATTATCACTTATTTCAGGCATAAACAAGTTGCTAAACTTACACTCAATTCCTTCTAATTGAGTTGTAGGCGTATCTTCCTTAGTTAAATCTACAACGCTTACATATTTAAGGTCAGGGTTCATCTTGTTTGCTTCCCCACAGGAAAATACTATTTCCTGTCCGTATATATAGGGGTTGTTTATAGACTTATAACTAAGTACGAGCTCTACTCCCGCATCTGAAATGTCTATTTCTTCACTGCTAATAGTAGGAGCCGGCGATTCTTCAACCTCGCTTTCATTTTTTGGAAGCGAAAGTAAAACTATTAATAAAACAGCCGCTAAAAGCACTGCTACTAAAGCCATTATTATTTTACGCTTGTTGTTTTTTAATTGATTGAGGATTCTCTTTCGGTAATAGCCAATTTTGTATCTTCTTCTGGCTTGCCTTCTTGATAGGTTTTTTAAAAATTTCATAGTAAAATTAACCTTCACCCAAAATTATAATTAGCCTTTGATTAAGCAGACCGCATGAGCAGCTGCACCTTCTTTCCTCCCTATGAATCCCATATGCTCGGTAGTAGTCGATTTAACGTTTACTTGGTCTTCAGTTATGGACAGTGCACAAGATATATTTTTTCTCATTTTATAAATATATTCCTGTACCTTTGGGCTTTGCAAAATTATAGTCGCATCTACGTTAGCTATTAAGAACCCGGCCTCTTTTACAATTCCAGCTGTCTTTTCAAGCAGTTTTATACTGCTTGCATCTTTGAATTCATTATCGCACGGCGGGAAAAAAACGCCTATATCCGGAAGGCCGGCTGCACCTAGAAGCGCATCCATGATAGCATGCACAACTACATCTGCATCAGAATGCCCGTTTAAACCTTTATCATTTGGTATCGTAACGCCTCCTAATACGAGGCTTCGCCCTTCTTTAAATTCATGGGCATCGTATCCATGCCCTACCTTTACATCCATTTTTTCCTCACTTAACAAGAACTCTAAAAATGCAAGGTCATCTCTGGTAGTTACTTTTATATTATCATAGTCGGATTTTACCAGAGTAACTTTCAATCCCGTTCTTTCAACTAAAACGGATTCGTCTGTTCCTATATACCCATCTTTTAACGCCTGTTCATGGGCTTTAAGCAATATATCCCGTTTGAATACCTGCGGCGTTTGGACAAAGGCTATACCGCTTCTGTCTACTGTATCAATTATAACACCATTTTCAACTTTTTTTAACGTATCTTTGGCCATTACCCCGGCCACGCCGGACCCCGTTCTTTTAGCAGCGGTAATACACCTTTTGATAACGCTTTCACGGATTAAACATCTGGCCGCATCGTGTACGCATATTATGTCTGCATCGGGGCTGACTACGCTAAGTCCGTTTCTAACGGACTGCTGCCTAACATCTCCTCCCTCAATTATCTTCAAAGGAATAGTTACCTCTTTTGCCTCGTTCTTTGCCCATTTTTTTTCGTTGGCACGGCAAACTATAATTATTTCGTCTATCTTACCGCAATTTTGAAAGGCCGAAAGGGCCCTTTTAAGTACGCTTTTCTTCGCGATTTTTAAATATACTTTATTTATGTCGCTCTTCATGCGCCGGCCTTGCCCGGCAGCTAAAATAATTGCACTTACCATATATTACTAATCTACTACACAGTACATTTCCTGTGCATCTTCTTTCTTTATGCTTTCATTAAGTAATTTAACTTTAATTTTTAATATCTTTTCTCCAAAACGCAACTCAACTATATCCCCTACATTGATGTTTCGGGCAGGTTTTGCAACGCTCCCATTTACTTTAACTTTACCTGCATCACAAAGTTCTGCAGCAACCGTCCTTCTTTTTATTATCCGGGAAACTTTTAAATATTTATCCAGTCTCATTATATCCTCATTTTTAATATAAAATATATAAACAAAATATGGAGCCTGAAATAGGCTCCATCAATAATGGCTTTAAAAATAAGAGTTATTTAATAGCGTCCTTTAAAGCCTTGCCCGACTTAAATGTAGGAACCTTGCTTGCAGGAATATTAATGGTCTCTTTCGTTCTTGGATTTAAGCCTACTCTTGCCGCTCTGTTTTTCGTTTCAAAGGTCCCAAAGCCAACGAGTTGTACCTTCTCACCTTTCTTCAATGCGTCTGTTATAACATCTATAACTGATGTTACGATTGAATCTGCATCTTTTTTTGTGCATCCAGATTTCTCTGCTACCGCTGCTATAAGTTCAGTTTTGTTCACGGAAAAAGATCCTCCTTTTTATTTTTTACAATAAATTTCGAAAAAATAATATCTTTCTTTATATTACCTCTACTAGCAAAGTTTGTCAAAGTTTTTGTTTAAAATTTATGCATTTTCTTCTTTTATTTCATTATATAGTTTATCTAGCTCCGCTAAAGTCAATTTATTTAAATTTAAACCCATATTTCTTGCCTTTGACTCCATCTTAGAAATACGGCCGATAAACTTATCTACGTTCTTTACAAGTGCGATTTCAGGGTTTACATGTAACTTTCTCGCAACATTGACAACGCTAAAAAGTAAGTCCCCAATTTCTTCTTCTATCTCTTCCTGCCCGCTTGCTGCAAAAACTTCTTTTAACTCTTCATTTACTTTCTTGGCTGCATCGGCTGCATCCTTAAAATCAAATCCGAAATTGGCTGCTTTTTTCTGTACCTTTAAGCTCTTCATAAGAGAAGGCATAATGGAAGGCACATCGTTTAGTGCTTCAGATATGCTGTTTTGGTTCTTCTCCTCACGTTTTATGGCATCCCAGTTTTTTACTACATCGGATGAACCGCTTACGTTAACGTCAGAAAATATGTGTGGGTGCCGGTTTATCATTTTTCTGCATATGGCTGTAAAAATATCCGTTTCGCTGAATTCATCGAATTTTTCAGCTATTTTAGCATGGAAAACCACCTGAAGCAATACGTCGCCTAATTCATCTGCCAAGCTATCCATATCTTTTTTATCTATCGCGTCTAAAACTTCGTAAGACTCTTCTATAAGATACTGCCTTAGGCTTTCATGCGTCTGCTCCTTATCCCACGGGCATCCGTTTTCGCTATATAAAATGGACATTATATATGATAAATCGTTAAATTCATATTTTTTCTTTTTATATATATCGTCCGGAAGGATAACTATATAGCTTAAATAACTGTACTTCTTCTGCCTGTCTAATTCAAAAAGCGGTATAGACTTTAGGCTTTTCCCGTCAAAGAAGTAAAGCTCCTTTTTATCGTCATAAAATTTAGACAAGTAAATTTTTAAATCAAGAGCGCTGAAAACAGTTTCTACCTCACCTATGAAAAGTGCCTCCCGAGTATTTATATAAGAGCCGCTAAGCATCCTTGCAGAGGTGCTTATAACAGAAGAAAAACAAACATTTTTGCTTTTTAACATGCACTTTGCAACCGCCTCGTCAGTAGCATCGCTTAATATAATATCTATTTTAGTGTCTTCCTTCGCATTTTTAATTAAAGCGCGAACAGAACTATTTAGGCTTACACTACCGGCCAGAATATATATACAATCCTCTTTTAAAAGTTTTTCTGAGATACCAGATGAAAGGGCATCAAAATCATTCGCCGTATCGTAAATCTCATCCATAGTTTCAAACGATATACCTTCTTTTAAAAGAAAGTTTGAAACTGAAAGCTTGTCCGTCTGTAAAAAAACTTTCCCTTTTAAAACAGCCGTACGCTGCCTTAATGTAAGTTCAGATTCGTTATAAGAAATTCCGATCAACGTTACTTTATTGCTCATCTGTTTTTCCTTTTTCCCAAACTCCTATTTTTATCATGGCTTTTTCAAGATGGCCTCCTCCTGGAATAAAGCTGGCTTCATCCTGCCTTAAGGCTCCTATTGCCAGTACGAACATACCATAAAATACTGCGCCTATCGCTATAGAGGCAAGCGTTGCAAAATTTGCTGATACATCTGCGATAACCGGATAAAAGAAATACACAAATGCCCCCATCATAGCCGCAGAAATTACCGGCTTTATAATATTGCTAAATAGCCGCAACTTAATGCCGGACAGCCTGATTATCATTATAATATCCAAAATACCGGCAATTGCGTAGCAGGCCGCAGTTCCGATAGCCGCTCCCTTTATGTTTAATTCCGGAACTTTTATTGCAACTAAGCTGACAACTATCTTGACAGTAACGCCTATAAATAAGTTTATAACCGGTATACCCGGCCTTCCAAGCCCCTGAAATACTCCCGTCATGGTCTGTATTATAGTTAAAAAGAGCACGGAGACAGACATTATCTGCAGTAAAACCGTGGACGTTGCAAGCTCATCTGCTCCTAAGCTCGGATATAGTAAACTTATGATCGGCTTTGCCAGGACAAAAAAGCCAGCTGCGCACGGCAATCCTATGAGCATCGACAGTTTAAAACCAAAGCTAGCCGTACGCTGCACTTCAACCTGGTCTTTTTTTGCTTTGGCCGCAGATATGGCCGGTACCAAGCTCATAGCTAGAGCTAAGGATAATACCGCCGGCATATTTATAAGTGGGTTTATAACCCCTGTTAAATTCCCATATAGCGAATTAGTCTCACTTACAGTATAACCAAGGCCTAAAAGGGACTTCGTTACGATAAAAGTATCTGCTAACTGTACAAAAGGCATAGCGCATGCGCCTATTATTATAGGAAGAGCTATCATCAAAAGTTTTCTTCCTATACTTCCTTCATCATCCAAATGGCTCAATACGTTTTTGCGCATACGGCGCTTTAGGTCCGGTTTTTTTATTCTGTATAAGAACATAATGAATAAAAGCGCTAACAATTCCGACGCAGTAACGCCTATCATTGCTCCGGCTGCACCGTACTCAAATCCTTTTTCTATAAGGATACTTGCAGCTAAGATGCCTACGCCCAATTTTACAGACTGCTCTACAAACTGTGATATGGCTGTTGGCGCCATTAAATTTAATCCTTGAAAATAGCCCCTGTATGCCGATAAAACAGAGACCAAGAAGAGTGAAGGCGCAATCGCCATAAAAGAATACTCTGCCCCGGGACGGGATAAACCTTTTGATATTATGGGCGATAATGCAAACATCAACACGCTTGTAACGACACCGATTATAGTTAAGGATCTAAATGCCTTTTTAAAGACTTGATGTGCCGCCTTATAATCGCCTAGGGTTACACGTTCCGAAACCATTTTTGATATTGCAACAGGGATACCTGCACTTGATATGACCAATAAAAAAGCATAGACTGTATATGCAGTTTGATAAAATGCGATACCCTCTGTAGTTATTATATTTGTAATAGGGATACGGTAAAAAGCACCGATCACCTTACATACAAGGCCTATAATACCAAGTAGCGCCGCACCTTGCACGAAAGATTTTTGTTTTTTAGTCATATCTTATCCTCTATATTTTTTCTAATGTCATTTTATTATACTACAAAAGATAGCCACTTAAAACAACCTTTTCTCTTTGATTATCATATTGTAAAATATGGCCTAAGCAGTTTGCTTTTATAAACATTAAGTTATATAATTATTTAGGATTATAGCTTATTAAACGGAAGGAAACAAACAGAAAATGAACAAACTTTTTACATCAGAATCTGTGACAGAAGGACATCCTGATAAAATATGCGACCAGATATCCGATGCCATATTAGATGAAATTTTAAAAGACGACTTAAACGCCCGTGTTGCCTGTGAAACAGCTATTAAGACAGGGCTTGTTTGGGTTATGGGCGAAATAACGACAAATTGTTATGTTGAAATACAAAAAGTAGTACGCAGAACTATTAGAGAAATCGGTTTTACCAATGCGGAGTACGGCCTGGATGCCGATACATGCGGGATAATCTCAAGCATAGAAGAACAATCAAGCGACATAGCTCTTGGCGTCAATAATTCTCTGGAGGAAAAACGCGGGCAAGACAAAAATCTAGGCGCAGGAGACCAAGGCATGATGTTCGGATATGCCTGCGACGAGACAGAAGAATTGATGCCGCTGCCAATAATGCTGGCACACGCACTGACAAAGCGGCTTTCATATGTAAGGAAGCAAAATATCCTTGGTTATTTAAGGCCAGACGGGAAATCCCAGGTCACAGTTGAATACGATGAATACGGCGTACCGCTTAGGGTGCATACGATAGTATTGTCTGCACAGCACTCTGAAAGTGTTACCATCAGTCAGCTGCATGCCGACTTAATAAAACATGTAATAAAAGAAGTTGTCCCGGCAAAATTGATAGACGATGATACGATTATCTTAATAAACCCAACAGGGCGTTTTGTTATAGGCGGCCCGCAGGGAGACAGCGGATTAACGGGGCGCAAAATTATAGTCGATACATACGGAGGGTATGCCCGCCATGGGGGTGGATCTTTTTCAGGGAAAGACCCTACAAAAGTGGACAGAAGCGCAACCTACGCTGCCAGATATGTAGCCAAAAACATAGTCGCCGCGAATCTTGCTAAAAGCTGCGAGATAGAAGTCGCGTATGCTATCGGCGTTGCAAACCCCGTATCTATTTTTGTTAATACATTTGGGACAGGCGTTGTCCCTGATGACCGTATTGCAAAGGCAATAACGGAGGCATTCGATTGGCGCCCGCAGGCTATTATAGAATCGCTTGACTTACGCCGCCCGATTTATCGCCAGATAGCTTCCTATGGCCATTTCGGAAGAAAAGAGTTAGATCTTCCTTGGGAAAAAACTGATCTAGTTAATAAGATTAAAAAGAGGATCTATTGATAAATATTGAAGGTAGCGTTGTAAATATAATATATACAAACTATGAAAACGGTTATACGGTCATAGACCTCGATGTAAATGGCGAACTTATAACTGCCGTCGGCAAACTCTCTTTTTTAAAACCGGGTGAGTTCGTTCGCCTACGCGGTAACTGGGCAGAGCATAAAACCTTTGGGAGCCAGTTTAAAGTAGATATATACGAAAGCAGCCTTCCCGAAAACTTAGATGGTATTAAATATTACTTGTCAAGCGGGCTTATTAAAGGCGTAGGCGAAGTTTTAGCAGACCGTATAGTTGAACGTTTTAAATTAGATACTTTTAATATCATAAAAAACGATCCAGAGCTTTTAACTGAGATAAAAGGCATAAGCAAACCCATTGCTTTAAATATAAGCAAGAGTGTCATAGCCCATTCAAACGTACAAAACATAATAATCTGGCTGCAGGAGATGGGCATCTCCACCAACCAAGCAATAAAGATATATGAGGTTTTAGGCGATACTACTATTGCAACTATCCGCCAAAACCCCTATATCCTGATTGACAGTGTGCGGGATATCGGCTTTGAAAAAGCAGACAAGATAGCATCAAATATAGGCATAAACTTTGATTCGCCCTTTAGGATACAAAGCGGGATAAAACACGTGCTTAAATCCGGTATGGAACAAGGGCATACCTGCTTGCCTTTAACTTATATCAAAAGAGAATGCGGCCGTATCTTAAAGATACTAAACGAAGAGGAAATCTTATCTTCAATAAATGAGCTTTTAGTAAACGGCGACTTATCCATGAAAGAATACCTAGGAAAGCAAATGGTATTTTTATCTTATTGCTATATAACCGAGGCAGACATATCAAACCGCCTCATATCCATTTTAAAAAGCCCGTCTAAAATAGATATTTCGGATTTTGACAAAAAGTTAAAAGACAGCATCAAGGACATAACTCTTTCACGAGAGCAAAAAAATGCAGTGGTTTTCGCCGTCAGCAACAACGTGACTATAATAACCGGCGGGCCTGGAACCGGAAAGACAACTATATTAAACGCGATAATAAACATACTTGAAAGGTCCGGTGTGACAGTTGCCCTTTGCGCCCCTACAGGCAGGGCGGCTAAACGCATGGAAGAAACTACTGGAAGGGCAGCTAAAACCATACACCGTTTACTAGAATACGATTTTTCTTCCGACGAAGATTATCCTATATTTTCAAGGAACGAGGAAAACCCCCTCGATGCCGAAGTCATAGTAGTGGACGAAGCTTCTATGATAGACATATTTTTATTTCGCTCACTGCTTAAAGCAATAAAAGACGGCAGCCGCCTAATAATAGTCGGCGACAGCGACCAGCTCCCGTCCGTAGGCCCGGGCAACGTGCTTTCAGATATCATTTCAAGCGGGATATTCAATACGAATAAACTAACCCACTTTTACCGCCAGGACGGAAGAGGCGATATAGTAACCGCCGCCCATGCAGTTAATGAAGGACTTTTACCCAACCTTAAATCCAACAAGGAATTTGTATTTTTAAAGGTGCCTAATTCAACTGCCGCAATAGACACACTTTTAAACGAAATATCCAAGGCTAAGGGCACAGATATCCAGATCATAACCCCTATTAAAAGAAGCGCCCTTGGCTGCGTTAATTTAAACGAACTGCTGCGTAATTATTTAAATCCGGCAAAAAGCACTTTAACTGAAATCACTTACGGGTCTACCACTTTTCGCGAAGGCGACAAAGTGATGCAGATAAAAAACAATTATTCAAAAGAGTGGACTTGCTTAAACAAAAATAATATCTCAGTCAAATCTTCTGGGATATTCAACGGAGAGATGGGGCGGATAATAAGTATCGATACCCTGGATCAAAAACTGCACATACTCTTCGATTCTGAACGCGAAGCCCAATACGATATAAACGAATTAAATGAACTTGAGCATTCTTATGCAATTACTGTCCATAAATCCCAGGGCAGCGAGTTTGATACAGTCATACTTCCTTTGCTGTTTTCAAAAAGTGACTTTTTTACAAGGAACCTGCTTTATACTGCAATAACGCGCGCGAAAAACAAATTGATAATAATAGGCATTGAGGATTGTATAAAACATATGGTAAATAACGTAGATACGCATCGCCGCGTCACTTCACTTAGGTTGGAGCTTAATGAATTAAATAAAATACTTGCCTGAAGGGAAAATTTATGAATATCCTTAAAAAAGCATTTGAATATCTCTTTTGTGCTTCTTATCCATATTGTATTTACTGCGGCAGCGAAACGGATATAGACCCTAAAACCCACGCATGCAAGAACTGCAAAGAACTTCTTGTTCCTGTTGGTAAAATAAGCGAAGATAAAAACACCAGCCTTTTTGCCGTATATCACTTTAACCAGCCGGTCAAGGATATGCTGCATAACTATAAATATAACGGCAAAAGATATCTTGCCCGAGAAATATCAGACATAATGTTTAGCTTATGCCTTAATAACAACTTATCTGCCGATGCTGTTACCTATGTCCCCCTTCATAAGGCAAAGCTTAGAAAAAGAGGGTTCGACCAATCTCAGCTAATTGCAAAACACCTGGCAAAAAAACTTAGCCTTCCTTTTGAAACTATGCTTGTCAGAACGGTTAATACAAAAACGCAGACAAGGCTAAACCATGAGGAAAGAAAGATTAACGTAAAAAATGCCTTTACCGCTAAAAGGCCTTCTCTGCCACCCAACATACTCTTGATAGACGATACAGTTACAACCGGTTCCACTGCTTATGAATGCGCTAAAACACTCCTTATATCCGGTGCAAAACAAGTAATTGTTTTATGCTTTTCCCACCCTTTATTAACTTAAAGGTTACAAATATTTAATTGCTTTTTTAATCAAATTTAAATATAATTTAAATATAAATCATATTCTTTTCTTAAAGTATAATTTTTAAATAATTATATATTTTTAGATTTATATGGAAATAATCCATATAAATTCACTTTAAAAGGAGGCCTAAGTTATGCGTATCATTATCAATAGCAAAGGAATGGAGGTTTCCGATTACCTTAGTAACACAATCAATAAAAAAGTCAAACGTCTTGACCGTTATTTTCCTAAGGAAGCGGAAGCCCATGTAACTATGTCAATACAACGGAGCAGGCACATCGTAGAAATAACAATTACATACGGAGGGCTTGTACTTCGCGGCGAAGAAGTAACTGGAGATATGTATGCCTCAATTGATGGCGCTTTAAAAAAGATGGAGCGCCAGATAATCAAACATAGGACTAAGCTTGAAAAACGCTATCAAAGCGGAAGCCTTAAAAACATTGAACCTATTTTTAGTAACGAAGAAATCAAAGAAGACGATTTACAAGTCGTTAAAACAAAAACTTTCCCGTCTAAACCAATGAGTTTAGATGAAGCCATTATGCAAATGGAAATGCTGGGGCACCAGTTCTTCGCCTTTGTGTCAGACGATACACAAGACGTAAACGTACTTTACTTAAGAAAAGACGGGAACTTAGGGTTATTAAAACCTTCAAAAGTATAAATTAATATGCTATAAACAAAAAAGCGCTTTAAAAGCGCTTTTTTTACCCCTTAATTATATATGAATTTATTTTATACTATGCTAAAATGCAAAGTATAAGTTTAATACATAAAATCGATATATAAGGGTGCTTAAAATATGGAGTTTACTTTAGTGCAATACCAAAATTTATTATTAAAACTTTCCTCTTTAAGCGACGATAAGTATAAAAAGTTTACAGAAAAACTTATTCCTTCGCCGGTTAAAATATACGGTGTTTCCCTGCCAAAACTGCGCCTTATAGCTAAAGAAATAATAAAAAGTGATTGGCGAGGTTTTTTAGCAGTAGTATCAGATGATTCTCACGAAGAACTTTTGCTCCAAGGCATAGTAATATCATATGCAAAAACCGATATAGACGAAAGGTTAAAATATACTTTGGGCTTTGTCAATAAAATAAACAACTGGGCGGTATGCGATACTTTTTGTTCCAGTTTTAAACCAAGCGAAAATGAAAAGCAAAAAGTTTTTAATTTCATTTGCGGGTACCTACCTTCCAAAGAAGAATTTGAACTGCGTTTTTTCATAGTTATGCTTATAAGCAGTTTCATTGACGAAGAGCATATAGATTTTATATTAAAAACCCTTAACAATATTAAACACGAAGGATACTATGTCAAAATGGCTGTGGCCTGGGCTCTATCCATTTGTTTTGTTAAATTTCGGGGCAAAACTTTATCTTTACTTGAAAATAATGAACTGGATGATTTTACGCATAATAAAACAATCCAAAAAACCTGCGAATCCTTTAGAGTAAGCAGCGAAGATAAAGAAATGATTAAAAGGCTCAAAAGATAGCTTTAATATTTTAAATAAATAGTTAAATAAGCTTAATTTAATTGAATAAATTTATTAATGCTGATAAAATAATAAAGTCTTTATCTAAATAAAGAGGTGATAAAATGGGACTTTTTGAAAAACTGCTTTCGCCATCTAGCGAGTTGCAATTAAGGCCGCTTAGACGTCAGGCCGATAAGGTAATAACCTTAGAACCACAATTTGAAAAACTCTCAAACGCTGAACTAGCCGCTAAGACAGCGGAATTTAGGGAACGTTATTCAAAGGGAGAAACTCTTGATTCTCTTTTACCTGAAGTCTTTGCTCAAGTGCGGGAGGCTTCCTGGCGTATTTTAAATATGAAGCACTATTATGTCCAGATTTTAGGAGGAATTGCACTTCATAACGGAAATATAGCCGAGATGAAAACAGGCGAAGGAAAAACACTTGTCGCTACCCTTCCAATATGTTTAAATGCATTATCCGGAGAAGGCGTACACTTAGTTACGGTAAACGATTATCTTGCAAAAAGAGACTCTGAATGGATGGGAAAAATTTATACCTTCTTAGGTTACAGCGTAGGCCTTATATTAAAAGATATGGATGCTTCATCCAGGCAAAAAGCATATGCCTGTGATATAACCTATGGAACAAACAACGAATTCGGGTTCGACTATTTGCGTGACAACATGGTCATATACAAAGAGCGTATGGTTCAGCGCCCATTAAATTATGCGATAGTAGACGAAGTAGACTCTATTTTGATAGACGAAGCCAGAACCCCTCTTATAATTTCCGGCCGAGGAGATAAATCTACGGAGATGTATACCCTTGCAAACAAATTCGTTAAGTCATTAAAAGATGAAGTAGACTATACCTCTGATGAAAAACAGCGCACTATTAATTTAACAGACGACGGTATTAAAAAAGCAGAATCTTTCTTTAAGGTAGAAAACCTAAACGACATAGAAAATACAGAGCTAAACCACCACATTACACAGGCTCTTAAGGCAAACCGCCTCTGGCATAAAGACAGGGACTATGTCGTCGTAGATAACCAGATAATAATAGTAGACGAATTTACAGGGCGTTTAATGACAGGCAGGCGTTATTCAGACGGGCTTCATCAGGCTATCGAAGCAAAGGAAAACGTCCACGTCAAAAATGAATCTAAAACACTTGCTACTATAACATTCCAAAACTATTTCAGGATGTATAAAAAGCTAGCAGGAATGACAGGTACGGCAAAGACAGAAGAAGACGAGTTCAATGATATTTACAACCTAAATGTTATAGAGATACCAACACACAAACCAATGATCAGGAACGATCTAAACGATATAGTCTATGCAACTGAGAACGCAAAGTTCGATGCCGTCGTAGATGAGATATCTAGAGTGCATAGTACTGGCCAGCCTATTTTGGTTGGTACCGTTTCTGTTGAAAACAGTGAAATACTTAGTAAAAAACTGGCCCATCGCGGTGTCTCACACCAGGTCTTAAATGCCAAGTACCATGAAAAAGAAGCGGAAATAGTCATGCAGGCGGGTAAATTAAATACCGTTACAATAGCAACTAACATGGCAGGCCGCGGAACCGATATTATACTTGGCGGCAATCCGGAAGCTATGGCGAAACTTGAACTAAGGCGTGAAGGTATAGACCCGGAACTTATAGAAAAAGCGCTTTCCTTTAACGAAATAACAGACGAAGAGCTAATAAATATCAAAAAATCTTATGAAAATTACTTAGATAAATTTAAAGCTCAAACAGATACCGACCATAATAAAGTCGTTGATTTAGGCGGGCTTTACATAATCGGAACAGAACGGCATGAAAGCCGCCGTATAGACAACCAGCTTAGAGGCAGAAGCGGAAGGCAGGGCGACCCGGGGAAATCTAAATTTTACATATCATTGGAAGACGACTTGATGCGCCTGTTTGGCGGTGAACGTATAAAGATGCTTATGTCCAGGATAGACCCTGACGGTACTATGCCCCTTGAGTTTAAAATGCTTACAAAGCAAATAGAAAACTCCCAAAAACGGATAGAATCTAAAAACTTTGATATAAGGCGCAACGTATTAAATTACGACGACGTTATGAACAAACAGCGTGAGATAATATACATCCAGCGTCGGCAAGTTCTGACAGGCGAAGAAGTTAAAAATAATATACTCGATATGATAGAAACTTTAGTGGATAATTCTCTTGATTTATATTGCCCGCCAAATTCTTATCCGGAAGAATGGAACTTAACATCTTTAGCAGAATATTTATCAAGGCTATTTCATGTTAAAGAGCTAAATTTATATACGGAAGACGAAGTTGTCTCTTTGACCCACGAGGAATTAAAAGAACGAATCTTAAAAGCGGCTTCAGATTTGTATGAACAAAGAGAAAAAGAATTTATCGATTCCGGATTCAATATGCGCGATATAGAACGTATAGTGATGCTTCGTTCTGTAGATTCTAGATGGATGGACCACATAGATTCTATGGATCAGTTAAGACAGGGCATAGGGCTACGCGCTTACGGCCAAAGAGATCCGCTGGTCGAATACCGTATGGAAAGCTTCGATATGTTCGATGAAATGATTAAAAATATACAAGAAGAAACTGTTAACGCAATCTATGGGGTTACCGTTAGAAAGGTCCCTGAGAGAAAGGCTGTTGCAACTGCAACGTCTACCTCGGCTCCAAGCGAAAATACTGCTTCAAAAAATACTGCAGCTACAGGCAAAAGAAAAATAGGCAGAAACGAATTTTGCCCCTGCGGAAGCGGGAAAAAATATAAAAATTGCTGCGGAAGAAACGAATAAGGATGTGATACTTTGATACAGCTAGACGAACTTTATGCTTCACTTAACAAAGCCGATCAAATGCTAAAAGAGGCAGGTGATTCACTTTGACCTGCCTAGACTTCAGCAAGAGCTAGACGGCCTAAAGGAGCAAATGAACCAAGAAGGCTTTTGGGAAGACATAGAAAATGCTTCCCGAGTCAATAAACACATAAAACCCCTCGAAGATAAGATAAATTCATTCAGTGCCCTAACTAAAAGGCTTGAAGATGTAAAAACCCTGCTTGAGCTTTCAGAAGAAGAAGGCGAAGAGGGCATGTTAAAAGAATGTGAAGAGGAAATTACTTCTCTTTTAGTCGAAGTTGAGGATATTAGGCTTAAATCCTTTTTGTCCGGGAAATATGACTACTGTAATGCGATACTGTCTTTGCATGCAGGAGCCGGCGGGACCGAAGCACAAGACTGGGTCTCTATGTTATACCGAATGTATCTAAGGTACTGCGAGAAAAAAGGCTTTACCGTTAAAGTGCTAGACTATTTAGACGGCGACGAAGCAGGCATAAAAAGCGTTACATTTATGGTTGAAGGCCTCAATGCCTATGGTTACCTGCGTGCAGAAAAAGGAGTGCACCGCTTAGTCAGGATATCCCCTTTCGATGCGGCTAAGAGGCGCCATACCTCTTTTGCATCTCTTGACGTTATGCCTGAAATAGAGGATGATGAAGACATAGAAATAGATACAGATGACCTAAGGATAGATACATACAGGGCTTCCGGTGCTGGCGGCCAGCACGTTAACAAGACGGATTCCGCAATCAGGATAACCCATCTGCCAACTGGAATAGTAGTCCAGTGCCAAAATGAACGCTCGCAGATACAAAATAAAGAGACGGCTATGAAAATGCTAAAATCAAAGCTTTTGGAAAAACGCGAAGAAGAACGCATTAAAGAAATGAAAGATTTGAAAGGCGAAGTCAAAAAAATAGAATGGGGCAGCCAAATCCGCTCTTATGTCTTCCACCCGTACACTTTGGTCAAAGACCATAGAACAGGTACTGAAAACGGGAATATCCGCGCAGTGATGGATGGCGACATAGAGCCGTTTATAAACTCATATCTTATTATGAGCTGAAAATTTAAAGGAGGAAAAGAAAATGGAAAATAACTTTGTTGAAATACCGCCTAGTGAGTTAACCGGCAATGTATTTTCACTCATGGATAAAGACTGGATGCTTATAACAGCTAAAAAACCAGACGGAAAAATCAATACAATGACAGCGGCCTGGGGATGCTACGGTATTTTATGGCGCCGCCCTGTTGCAGTATGTTATATACGCCCGCAGCGATATACTTTGGAATTTGTAAACAGCACAGACCGCTTTACCCTTAATTTTTTAGAAGACGGCCATAGAAAAGACATGAATTACTGTGGAACTGTCTCCGGCAGAGATGAAGACAAGATAGCCAAATGTGGCTTTACTCTTTTAGGAGATCCGCCGTATTTCGCCGAATCAAAGATTGTCATATTTGTCAGAAAGCTGTATTGCCAGCGCTTGGATGAAGAGTGCTTTATAGATAAGTCGATAATACCGCAGCTTTATCCGGAAGCAGATTTCCATTATACTTTTGTAAATCAAATTGAAAAAGTCTATATAAAAAAATAAGAGATTTAAAAAAGAGCGGTTACTTAACCGCTCTTTTTTATTTTTAACTAAACACTATTGTATTAGTATCAGGCTGAATATGTATCCAGGTATTCCCCGGATGAAGTTCTATCTGCTTACCGTTGTCATCATAAAATACAGTGCCGGAGTCGTAGCTCGTCTTCTTCCATGTTCCCGTGATATGTTTACCACCGATAAAAAACTCCGCCTTGCCTTCACCGACCAAGTCTATATTTTTTCTGCCGCCGCTGTCATTTTTTATAACATAGACATTTGCATATTGCACGATAACATTTGTAACTTCCACCGCATTTCCCGTAGCTGCATCTGTAAATTTTTTACCGCTCATGCTTCTTACATAAACGTCTTTGCCGCTATCATAATTATATTCAACAAAATACTTGTTAGATGAAGAAAACGGTATCCCTATTCTCGTTGCCGTAGACGTGCCATAATCTTTTGTACTTGAAAACAGAAGCGTATTTAAGGCTACTTGTGTATAATCGATCTGCCCTACATCTACTGCAACATTTGTATATGCATTATGCGGGGCGCTCCTGGCAGATGATCTCCAGAAAAATTTAGAGTCCCTTCCCCAAACACCATTAATACGGACTTTAACACTGGCTGCATTGTCTCCGTATATGTAGGACTCTCTTCCTTCATCCTGCGGCCCGCCGTAATGCACAAAAGCCGCATCCCATTCCTGCTGCCATTTTATATAGTAAATACGTGCAGAACGTACCGGCCCTACCACTTCCGGATAGTTATCGTTAAATATGCACATAAAGCGTGTTATAGAAGATTCCACCGGTGCTTCATATACTATGTCCGCTGCCTGTATACCGGTCTGCGGACGTGCAGCGGATGAGTTTTCTATCATTACTGCAACCGGCTTATATTCTGTATTACCTGGAAGCCCCGTAGTTGGCGAACCCGCCTCTACTGTTACCGAAGGCTCTGGTTCTTGAGTTTGAGTAGCTGAGGTCTGCGGCTCTTCTTCACTGCCGCACGCGGTTATTGAAAAAAGCAATGCTATCGACAATAAAAATAACAATATCCTTTTCATAAAAACTCTCAAATCTTTCTTTAATTTTTAAAAGCTTTTTTAGCTTCATTTAATAATATAATTATTGACTTTTAAAGTCAATAATTTAGCATATTTAAATTTAATTATACGTATACATCTATAATATAAAAAGTACAAAAAGGAGAAAGCTATGCTAAAAGAGGACGAGGTCAAGCGCATATCGGACAAATCACATAAGGTGACCATTGATTCGCGTGAACGTGCAAATGTCACCGGAGTTTTAGACGTAGACAGTTTTAACGAAAATGAAATAATATTCATAACGACCTGCGGAGCAATAACCATAAATGGTGAAGATCTACATATAAACAGGCTAAACTTAGAGGAAGGCCAGCTTATTATAGACGGCGTTATACAGTCTTTAGATTACAGTGACCACGAAGAGCGGCGTAACCGTGGATTTTTCTCAAAAGTCTTTAGATAACGGAGGGATAAATGTCTCTTTACGAAAGCCAGTTTTATATTTTTCTTGTTGCGGTTTACGGTGGAATTATTGCGGGTTTGGCATACGAATTTTACCGGATTCTCCGTCGTATTTTTTTATCTAAAAAAATAACTACAGCTATCTTTGATACATTGTTTGCGGCGACTGCCGTTTTAATTTTCATATATGTTTCATATATAACAAGTTCCGGTGAACTCAGATTTTATGTGGTCTTAGGTTATGTAGCAGGATTTTTAATGTATAGCTTAAGTATATCCAGAGTATTTAACAGTATTTTTACCAAAATTATCAAACTTTTTATTAAAAACCCCAAAACGTAATTGACTTATTAGTGAAAAACGGTAATAGTATATATATACTAGCGTATAAAAGAGGTTTTTTATATGTCTATAGCAAAAAAAAGAAAAGTATCACCCAGATTTAAATTCTTTTTGCTGTTTTTGTGTGCAGTATATGCTGCTATTGTGTTTTTTAACCAGGAAACGCTTATAAGGTCTCAAAACGAAGAAATAGCCACACTTACCGAACAAAAAGAAGAAGCCGTAATTGAAAACCAATTTTCCGAGGAAAATATTTCTTATGTAACTTCAAATGAATACATTGAAAAAGTTGCAAGGGAAAAATTGGGCTGGATAATGGAGGGTGAAATAAAATTTAAAGAATCATGAAAGTGGTATAAGTATTTTTTATCTTTTTTTGATATTTATAACGTTTTAAGCAATGAGATACGCAATTATTGATATAGGTACAAATACCATTAGAATGATGATAGCAGATAAGGCTTTATCAGGCTTTAATGTATTTAGTAAAGAGCTTTTATTGGTACGCTTAGGCGAAGGGATATTAGACGGTATGATTACCGATGCTGCAACCAAGCGTGCAATAGATGCCCTTTTAAAATTCCGCGATAAAGCACAGTCACTAAATGCAGACAAGATAATCTGCTTTGGGACAAGCGCAGTTAGAGACGCTAAAAACAAAAAAGGATTCCTTCAAACTGTTTTTAATGAAACCGGCCTTAACATAGAAATTATTTCCGGGGCTGCAGAAGCCAAACTGGGTTTTTTAGGAGCGGTCGGTAAAAACGGTACTGGTGGAATAATCGATATAGGCGGCGGGTCCACTGAAATCATATTCGGTGAAAATGGCGTGCTCAACTATTCAAAGAGCTTCCAAGCCGGCGTGGTACGATGGCTATATAAGTACCCTGATGCAGACAAAATTGGCAAAAGCGTATACGATGAATGTGCGGAAATGGCTCATGAATTTTTTTCTGAACTTAACTTGCTTACCCCCGTTCTTCCTGTATACGGCATAAGTGGAACTGCAACCACGCTTTGCACCATGAAGTTAAAAATAGCAGATTACGATGCATCAAAAGTACATGGGCTTTGTTTAAAGCTTGACGAGATTGAAGAGATGGCAGATCTTTTAACGTCTACTACAATTGAGCAGCGGTATAATATAGTAGGCCTTGAAAAGTCGCGTGCTGATATCATTCCCTTTGGAGCAATAATACTTATATCTGTCATGCACTCTTTAAATCTAAACGAGATCGTCGTTAGCGACAGTGATAATTTGGAAGGATATTTAATTAAAAATTACAGTTGATTTTAAAGTCCTTTTGTGATATTTTAAATATAAATTAATAAATGAACTTCGGGGCAGGGTGAAATTCCCGATCGGCGGTAATGCATATATGCTAGCCCGCGAGCGTGAAGCTGAAATGGTGTGATTCCATTGCCGACAGTTAAAGTCTGGATGAAAGAAGATGTGTTTTAGAGAATTATTTGCCTCGGATTTTTATCTGAGGTTTTTTTATTTAAAATTTACATCTAAATGACCCCTTGGTTATTAGGAGGAAAAAATGAGCAGTAAAAAAATCAGAAAAATCACAATGACAGGTATGCTGTCTGCAATCGCAGCAATACTTATGGTACTGGAATTCAGCGTTCCGCTGATCCCGTCTTTTATTAAGATGGACTTTTCAGAGCTTCCCGCCCTTATAGCAACTTTCTCCCTCGGGCCTTTAAGCGGTGTTTCAGTATGCTTTATCAAAAACTTGATACACTTGCTTTTTACTACTTCCGGCGGAGTTGGCGAACTGTCTAACTTCATCTTAGGTGTATGCTTTGTATTGCCGGCAGGCCTTATCTATGAAAAGATGAAATCCAAAAAAGGCGCACTTATCGGTTCCTTAGTCGGGGCCGCTACAATGGCTATCGTTAGTTTATTTTCAAACTACTACATCGTATATCCTATATACACTGCATTTATGCCAATGGAGACTATTATATCTGCATATCAGGTATTCAATCCATCTGTCAATACCTTATGGGATGCGCTTTTAATGTTTAACCTGCCGTTTACATTTATCAAAGGGCTTTTAAGTGTGATAATAACAATTGTTATCTATAAAAAGCTCTCCCCTATACTTAAAGGTGAGAAGAATAAACTAAAATGTCCTGCATAAAATATAATTTAAACGGGTGAAATAAGTTGACTTTTATGTGAAAATATAATACAATATATTTTGCCGCTTTAATAGCGGCAAAACGTCGCGGGGTAGAGCAGTCTGGTAGCTCGTCGGGCTCATAACCCGGAGGTCGTTGGTTCAAATCCTTCCCCCGCAACCAATCTTATAGATGATTCGTCAGCTTACAATAGTTGGCGAATTATCGCGTTATGGCGGCGTAGCTCAGTTGGCTAGAGCATTCGGTTCATACCCGGAGTGTCGTAGGTTCGAATCCCACCGCCGCTACCAGCAGGCAGTGCCTGCAGCCAATATCGCGAACTAACTTAAAAAAGTTCGCGGTATTTTTTTATTAGCATATTTAAAAAGCCCTATACAGGAGCTTTTTTGTTTTATCTGCTTTACTTCCGTAACGGAAGCAGCACTCTCTTTAATGATACGATAATATATAAAAGTTAACAATATTGTTTTGCATAATTGTATATATAGTATCGTGTATATGGTATAATATTAGGAAATTTGATATTCTTAAATTCAATTAAACAAAAGTACTTTGGGCTTATTGGTTAGCCCTTAAAATAACCTAAATTTAATAAACCAGGAGTCTTTAAGCAGTGAAAAAACTATTGTCTGTTTTGCTTGTATTTACGATGATCTTCATCACAATGCCACAAATTTCTTCTCCGGCATTAGCACAAGTTGAGGCTACTGCTTCATCTGAACGTACAACAACACTTAATTTATACAACACTGCCGCGCTTAGGGCTTTAGCAGCAGAAGACGATGTAACTTTAGATGACGGCATTTACACAAATACGGTGCAGGGCTGGTCTTATGACACAAATTTAACTCCCAAAACGCTAACGCTTTCCGGCGTTAATATTAATGTTTCTTCTAACGACGAGACAACCTACGGCATCCATCTCCCTGCAAATTCAAAAATTGTTCTTGCTGATGGGACGACAAATACTATAAACGGAAGCGATATGAGCACTGGTTCCAGTTCCGCTATATACGCAGAGGGCACTTTGTCTATAGAAGGCGACGGTACATTGATTGCCGCAGGCGGTGACGCATCTTTAGATAGCTACGGCATAAGCTCATATGGCGGCACGATTGACATAAATGGAGGCACGATAACCGCAGATGGCGGTGACGCATCAAATGAATCCATTGGTATTTATGCTAACATGAATGAAGACGGTTACGGCGGCGTGATTAATATAAGCGGCGGTACGGTTTCCGCAACGGGCGCTACTGCAAAAGGTAGCAGCGGCATTCTAGCCAGAGGAAATAATGCTAGCGGCGGCGCTAAGGTTATTATAAGCGGTGGCGAGATTACTGCACTCGGTGGTACGTCATCTGAATATCAGTCTTTTGGTATCTGCGCAAAGTTCGGCAGAATTGCAATAAACAAAACCGCATGTATCAGTGCAACGGCTGGCTCAAGCAACAGTGTCAGCTACGGCATATATGCAGATGCAAATACAACTGAGGATGCTAATAACGGCAAAAACAAAAATGATGGTGAAATTACAATAAGCGGTGGTGAAATTACCGCACTTGGCGGCACGGCCGGTTCTAGCTATGGAATATTCGCAATCGGCGCCATAGAGATAAGAAAAAGTACTGTAAACGCAACCGGCGGTACTTCTACAAATGTAGGCACTACAGGAATTGCCTCTGAATCAGGAGGCATTACAATAGATGGAACTGAAACGACAGTTAATGCGACGGGCGGTACAGCTAAACTTTCCCGCGAGAACGCCGAAGAAGGCGGCTATGCTAATTCAATGGGCATTTATGCACTAGGCGGCGACGTATTAATAGACGATAATGCAGTTGTAAATGCATCCGGCGGCACAAGCGAAAGCGAAAGCATCTGCGGTATCCATTTAAACAAGAGCTTTCAGGACGGCAGCGGCGGTACACTGGCCATAGGCGGTGATGCAACTGTTACGGCTGTTGGCGGCATTATTGTCAATATGCAGAACTCTTTCGGCAACGCAGCGTTTATTGTAAACGGTAATGCTAGTGTCGACATTAGCACCGCAGACATAGAGGAAGGTGAAAACAGCGGCATTAGCATTACAAATGGATATATGATAATAAGCGAAAAAGCAAATGTTACCATCAATGCTGGTGGCGGGAAGTATAACAGCTTCGGAATTGTCATCGTCCTAGACAGCGAAAGCGTTGGTGACAATGCCGGCGAAAACGACGGCAAACTTATAATGACCGGCGGTAACCTTGAGGCCAGCAGTGCTAAAGCTAAAAACAGCAAGGCAATTTTTGCACAAGGCGATATCGAATTAAGCGGCGGTACAATTGTTGCTCAAAGCGGTGAAGCAACTGAGGAAACTAGCGCCGGAATTTCCTCCAACGAAAAAATCATCATAAACGGCTCCGCATATATCACGGCAAAAAGCGGTAAGGCAAAATCTTTATCTGCGGCGGTTTATGCAAACAGCGGAATTAAAATCGAGCCATCTCTCGCCGTTTTTACTCCTTTAGACGGAGGTGTGAGTAAAAATGGAAAATATATATCTGTAACTGACGGTGTTAATGATGATTACGCAACCGACGTTGAAATCGAGCCTATATCCGCAAGTAATACAAAAGTCATTATTTGGATAGCGTTGCCCGTTGCCATAGTGGTTGCAGGGCTTTTAATTGGGGTCATTGTGTTAATCCTCAAAAAGAAAAAGAGCCAAACTGAGGCTTAAAATATATATCTTCAGGAAAACATTAACATAACTGATTTAAGGCTCTATCATATGATAGAGCCTTATTTTTGTAACAATCCATTAATTCCATCTAGGGGATTGATTTTGTAAAATTTATGCCGATATTATAATATATAACTGATATGTTAGCTTAAGTAGAAAATTAACCGGACAAATTCTTTACCTCAATCGTTTAAAGTATAGGAGGTGATGGTTAAGCATGGGATCAAATTCTTTATTGCATACGGATGAAGAATTTGCAAAGGTATATAACCGTAATGTTAAACGTGTATACCAAATATGCTATCTTTATCTTAAAAACCGCCATGATGCACAGGACGCTTCTCAATCCATATTTGAAAAGTACCTTAATTTAAATAAATATTTTGAAAATGAGCATCATGAAAAAGCCTGGTTTATCACTGTGTCTAAAAATCACTGTAAAGACGAACTTAGAAAATTTTGGAGAAAAAAACGCGTCGATTTAAAAGAAATGCAGGTTCTTGCTACAAACAAAGACAGCGATGATCTTAACTTGGCTGCTGCACTTTTAAAATTGCCTTCAAAATATAAGGATGTGATTTATCTTTACTACATCGAAGGTTATTCTGTTAAAGAAATATCCAATCTGCTTAATCGTAAAGAAAGTACCCTGCGTAACCATCTATCTTCCGGACGCAAACTTTTGAAAATTGATCTTGGAGGTTATTATGAAAAAGAAGAACATTAAAGATACTTTTGAATCTTTTTCGCCATCTGAAGAACAGCAGGAAAACATCTACGAATCTATAATAAATAAACAGACAGGTAAGTACAAAAGAAAAGTGCATTTTAAAATTAAACTGGCGTATTCTGTTATTGCCTGTTTTATACTAGTATCAATAGCCGTATTCATAGTAAATACCCCTATCAGTAATAACAATGCAACTCAGCCATCTAAAGTAAACAGCTTACCAAGCACTTCAGATGGAAACGTTTTATTCAATGGTTTTATTTTAACAGCATATGCAGCAAATAACGAAAATGGATATTTAAGCGATAACTATATCAAAGAGGCTGAAAAGCTGGTGCTTTCACCATATGTCAAAATATTGTTATCTAAATATTCGCTTGCTATGAGCAGTGTACCCGGGCTTCCGTTCACCATTGACATAACAGATGATGAAAATGATATAAAAACAATAAATGTATCCACTAGCAGTGGAGAATTAAGTAAATGGGACTATAATACGGGTATCGTGTCAAATATAGGGCCCTCTGCCACAATTGATATCGGAGAAACTATTTACTGGTCGCCTGATTTTAACGATAATGCTTCTGATATAAAAGATATAACAATAACTGTCGATGCCTTGTCTAACGATACTATCGTAGGAAGGCAAACAATCTATATCTCCCAAGATGAAACGGGCTATTATTATGCGACAGTTGATAATCTTAAATTATTGTAATTTAATTTTTAGCACATAACAAAAAAGAGGCTTTTAAAAGCCTCTTTTTATTTACATCTTTACTTGCTATATTGCCTCTTCAGCAGCACCCGTTTCACCAAACACTGCTACTATATGCTCTTCATCGAATTTTTTAGTTAATTTGCTTACTATAGGCGTAACTATCAAGGAAAGTATCATTGCCATGGAACCGATTGCAGGTGCACTCATCCATGAAGGAAGTATGTTGCCTATAACGTTTAATATCATCAAAGGCACAACGACTACGATACCAGTCAGAAAACCTGCCCACGCTCCTGCCTTGGTCATGCCCTTCCAGCGGACGCCCAATAAGAACGGCGCTAAGAAGCAGCCGGATAAAGCGCCCCACGAGTAAGACATAAGCGTTACTATAGCCGCAGGCTTAAAGATAGCTATTATAAGCGAAAGAAGCACAAACAGCGCACAAAGCACCCTTAAGAGCGTCATTACGCTTTTATCCTTCATATTCGGTTTAAACGTATCTTTAACTAAGTCCATAGAAATAGATGATGCCGATACCAATACCAATGATGAAAGAGTAGACATTGAAGCGGCAAGCAGAAGTACTAGAATTAAAGCAAGAACTGCAGAAGGCAGCGCCGCGCCTAATACTGCTGGCATGATAGTGTCAAAGTTTTCCGGTGCTTCTGTTAAAAACAAACGCCCGAAAGTTCCTACAAAATATGCGGAACCGCCGATTAATAATGCAAACAGCGTTGAAATTATAGTTCCTCTTTTAATAGCACTCTTATCTCTTATTGCATAAAATTTATGAACCATCTGTGGCATTCCCCAAGTGCCTAGGCTAGTCAGTAATACAAGCGAAACCAGGGTTATTATGTTACCGGCCGAACCAAACGGCGAAGCTAAAGACGGATCGATTTCCGCAATTTTTGAAAGGCCTGCTGAAATTCCGCCGACTGCTTCATTACTTACAACAAACACAACCATTAGAATAATACCGAAAACCATGATAATACCCTGAATAAAATCAGTCATAGCTGTCGCGATATAGCCTCCTGCCAAAAGATATATTGCTGTAAGAACAGCCATGGCTACCATGCAGTATTCGTAACTTATCCCTAAAACGCTTTCAAAAAAGTATCCAAGCCCCTGATATACGCTTGCGCAATAAGGAACTAGAAAAACGAAAATAAGAAGCGCCGCAGTTATCTTCATCCCACGGGATTTATACCTCTTCAAAAAGAAATCCGGCATAGTAGAGGCATCCAGCCTCTGAGTAATACTGCGGGTCTGCCTTGCCATAAGCCTCCATACCAGCCATGTGCCTATGATTGCATTGGCAATTCCTATCCATGTTACGGAAAGGCCTAATTTCCACCCAAAGTTACCGGCATAGCCCATAAAAATTACTGCGCTAAAATACGTCGTGCCGTAGGCAAAAGCAGACATCCACGCGCCTATCTTCCGGCCGCCTAAAAAGAAATCATTAGTTGTTTTTGCTTTTTTTCTGGAATAAATTGCAATGAACAATAAAATTAAAACGTATGCACTAATAATAATGTACTGTAAAGCCATAAGTACCATCCTCCCATACTACACAATTTTAAGCAAAAAAATATAACCTACCATACTACTTTTCCTGCTATTTGTAAAATAATATTACTATAATAGATATTATTATGCAAGGAAAAATTGCATAATAACAGTCTATTTTAGCTTATTTAAACATCTAAAAATCGTAAAACTTAGATACTTAAAGTATCAATTTTTACTGTTATGTCCCTTTTCATATGTTTCCCTCACTCTTTTACACTCTATTTTTAAATATATCATTTTTGTCCTTTGTTTTCAATATTGGTATGTTTTTATGACATTATGATAAAATGGTATTAAATAAAAGGAGGCGCTTTATATGGCTAAGAAAACCTTTAATGAAAAACTTAATTTTACAGGAGACTTGCCAAAAATAGAAAATCTTAATAAAAAGCCGGAATTAGTTGCACGTTATAAAGCGGCTACTATGTTAATTGCCGCACCGATACAATATAACGAGGTAATGGCAAAAGTACCAAAAAATAAGCTTATTACTATAGATAAAATCCGTGAGCATCTTGCCCGTAAGGAAGGTGCGGATATCACATGCCCTCTTACGGCAGGTATTTTTATAAATATCTGTGCCAATGCCGCAGTTGAAAGAGAAGACAAAAATTTCCCATGGTGGCGCACTCTTAAGGCAAAAGGCGAACTAAATGAAAAATATCCTGGTGGATATGATAATCAAAAGTTAAAGCTTATAATGGATGGGTTTGAAATAGTACAAAAAGGCAAAAAATATTTTGTAAAAGACTTCGAAAAATATTTATGGGATATTACATAATAATTTTTTAGTTACTTAATACAAATTTTATATTTTAAGTATCATATCAATTTTTTGTGCATATACTACTATTGACGCCGTTACCGTATATACGGTAGTTTGGTGTTGACATAAGGGTTTAAGACCTCCGTTAATCGGTTCGCATAGCGTACTTAAAGAGGCTTAAACCCTTTATTGTTGTCGTAAATTAAAAGCCCTGCCGTTTTTTAAATGGTAGGGCTTTTAATTTATATTTTATATAAACAAGTTTACGTTTGATTCTTCTGCATCTCCTAAGTAGGCTGCAACTCCGCCAAGTTCAACACCGTTTATCAGTTCTTCCTCGCGGATGCCCATTACATCCATAGACATTGTACAGGCGATGATCTTAACTCCGTTATCCATAGCTTTTTTAACAAGCGTCTCCAAAGAATCTATATTTTTATCTCTCATGACCTTCTTCATCATAGCAGTACCCATGCCTGCCATGTTCATCTTGGATAATTTAAGTTTCCCTAGGCCTCTTGGCATCATTCCGCCGAACATAGACTCCACAAATGACTTTTTAACATGCTGCTTTTTTGGCTTTCTAAGCACGTTTAACCCCCAGAAGGTAAAGAACATAGTTACGTGGCGCCCCATAGCGGCCGCACCATTGGCTATTATAAAGGAAGCAATTACTTTGTCTAGATCTCCGCTGAATACTATAATAGTCTTGTTGTCGTTACCGCCGGAAACATTAGCGGGGACGGCTAAATCATTTTTAGCTATTCCCTTTTGTATATATACAAAATATTCGTTGCCGCGTTTCTCTGATTTAAGCAAAGTATTGCCTGTTCTTCTGCACCAAGCATCTATATCCCGTGCAAAGCCGGGATCCGTTGCCGAAACCTCTATTATCTGCCCGTCCTCAATTCCTTTTATAGTCTCAAACACTTTCATGATTGGCCCGGGGCACTGAAGCCCGCTGCAGTTTACCTGCACAGCAGTTACTATATCCCCCGAACGTACCTGTTCATTTTCTTTCATATCTTCAACGCCTCCCTCTTTGATTTGATCTGTTTCATCATGGAATACCGACCTAAAGAACATAGTTCCGCCAGGATATACCTTGACGTTTTCATACCCATTTTGCATCAAGACTCTCGCACCATTATACGACCTTGCGCCCATAGAGCAAAATACTACGATCTCCTTTGACTTATCTACTTCATCAAGTCTGTTTCTCAACTGATTAAGTGGAATAGCTTTAGCTCCCGGAATTTCATATGCAAGCCTTTCCATATCTTCACGAATGTCAAGCAAAATTCTGTTTTCGTCTTTTTCCTTAAGTTCATCCCACTTAACAAACGCAACTTTTTTAGTAATTATATTTTCAGCTACAAAGCCAAGCATATTTACCGGGTCTTTGGCTGAAGAATAAGGAGGCGCATAAGCAAATTCCAGTTCCTTTAAATCAATGACCGATGCATTTAACCTAATCGCCGTGGCAACCGTATCAATACGTTTATCTACACCTTCACGGCCTACTATCTGTGCACCGAAAATTTTACTTCCGTCCGGCGAAAATAAAATCTTCATCGTAAGCATCGTAGCTCCAGGATAATATCCTGCATGGGAATGCTGCAATACTATTGCCCTTTCATAGTCCTTACCATAAGTTAAGCCACGTTTTATCAGTAATTTTTCACTAGCCCCTGTCGATGCCGCAGTTAAATCAAACACCTTGGCTACAGAAGTCCCTTGTGTCCCTTCATACTTTTGATTTAATCCGCAGATATTGTCAGCGCATATCCTGCCCTGCTTATTGGCCGGGCCGGCTAACGGTATCATCGTACGGCTTTTATCTATAAAATCTTCAACTTCAATTACGTCACCTACCGCATAAATATCCGGGTCAGAAGTTTTTAAATATTCATCTACTACGATGCCGCCCCTTGCATTAAGTGTAAGACCGCAATCTGCAGCTAATTTACTGTTTGGCCTAACGCCGATAGCAAGGATAACAAGTTCTGCGCTTACTTCCTTGCCGCTTGATAGAGTGATATTTATAAAAGACTCTTCTTCTTTGAAACTTGAAACACCGTCTCCTAGGTGTAGGTTAACTCCATTTTGCCTTAAATTTTCATGAAGCAATTGCGCCATCTCAAAATCCAATGTAGGCATAACCTGTGGAAGCATTTCAACCAAAGTTACTTCGCATCCATTAGCGTGTAGATTTTCCACCATCTCAAGGCCGATAAAACCTCCACCTACAACAACAGCTTTTTTGACCTGTTTTTCGTCTATAAACTGTTTAATATTATCTGTATCAGGAATAGTCCAAAGCGTTTTAATGCGGTCAGAGTCTATTCCCGGTATTGGCGGCCTTATAGGAGAAGACCCTGTTGCCAATACCAATTTGTCATAGCTTTCTTCATAGGTTTCATCAGTATCGACCTTTTTGACTGAAACAGTCTTTTTCTCCCTGTCTATCGAAATAACTTCCTGCTTAATTCTTATATCTGTATTTATCTTCTTACTTAATTTTTCAGGTGTCTGTAACAATAAAGAATCCCTTGATTTTATAACATCGCCCACGTAATATGGAAGCCCGCAATTTGCGTAAGAAATATACTCTCCTCTTTCAAATAAAATGATCTCAGCCGATTCGTCAAGCCTTCTAAGCCTTGCTGCAGTACTGGCCCCGCCTGCAACTCCCCCGACTATTAATATTTTTTTGCTCATAAATACCCTCCTTACTTTCAGTAAGCAAATTACGAAAGAATATTAACTATTTTTATTATAATCATCAAAATTAAATATGATAGTGATTTAGTCACGGTATAGTATGTCCTAACTGCAATAAAATTCGCTAAAAGAAAAAAATTTAAACGTGCCGTTTATAATTTACGGTATTTTTGGCCTTATTATGGGCGGCGCGTTTTTTATATATATTTAAAAGCTTTTTATAAATAAAATTAATCTAGAAATGATAGACGTCTTGCGTAATTGAAAATGACGCCCCTAGTAGTTACAACCACATTGTCAAATTGTGCTGAACAGTGCGCGATAAGAGGGTCTCCGTTCTCGTTAAACCCGATACATATACCGACATGGTTTCCGTCTGAGCTGTTTGGTTCATACTGAAATATCAAATCTCCTGGTTCTACCTCGCTTAACTCAATTTCAAAAGACTTTTTCCATTGGTTGGTAGATCCGTTGCCGACTTTTTCTTCCATCTCTCTAAAAGACATTCCAAGCTGTATATAACACCAGGATATATATCCGGAACAGTCCAGCCCATAAGGGCGCATGCTTCCCGTTGTGTCGCTTCCTTGAGAGTCTACTTCCTTTAGTGTGCCCCATTCATCATCCCAGCCGATAGCGTCACTTTTACCGCCCCAAAAATAGTTGACTTTGCCAACAAGGGATACTGCCGCATCAACTAAAGCCTGCCTTTTAACTGAAAGGCCTTCATTTCTTGCAATTGCTTCATTTATTTTAGTTTGATCAAGTGGGTTATTATATTCGGCAACTTTAGCTGCACGGAATAAAAATATAGTTACTACTGCAATCGCAACCAATATTACCAATGCAGGAAGTATTATTCTTTGTGTGAATTTTGCGGTATTAAGTCTTTTTTCTTTTTCCAAAAGCTTAATCCTCTCTCAAGTTTGTATTTACATATATTCTATTATAAACATAAATTTTTAACAACATATATCACTTAAAAAGGCAAAAACCATTTGATATATTATCCTTTGTATAATACAATATCAATATATCTTTAACACAATAGGAGAATTAAGATGATCAAAATTAACGAAAACTATCTAAACCTTCAGGGAAGTTACCTTTTCTCCAACGTAGCAAAAAGGGTTTCAGCGTTTAAAGGCCAGCATCCCGATGCAGATATAATACGCCTTGGTATCGGGGATGTAACATTGCCTCTTTGCGATGCGGTTTTAAAAGCAATGAAGGCAGCTGTAGATGAAATGGGTTCTTCTTCTACTTTTCGAGGCTATGGCCCTGAACAAGGGTACGATTTTTTAAGAGAAGCAATTGTAAAAGGAGATTATATATCCCGTGGTATAGATATATCAGCAGATGAAATCTTTGTATCAGACGGTGCTAAATGCGACGTAGGGAATATTCAGGAACTATTCAGCGCTGACGCTAAAATAGCAGTAACAGACCCGGTTTATACGGTATATTTAGATACCAATGTAATGGCTGGCAGAAGCGGGCTTTTCAACGATAAAACAGGCTGCTATGAAAATATAGAATATATAACGGTATCGGCTGAAAATAACTTTATACCAGACCTTCCTAAAAACAATCCAGACGTTATTTACCTATGCTATCCCAACAACCCGACAGGCACTGTTTTAAATAAGGACGAGCTTAAAAAATGGGTGGACTTCGCAAGGCAAAATAAAGCGCTCATATTATTTGATGCCGCTTATGAAGCATATATAACGGAGCCGAATATTCCAAAAAGCATATATGAAATCCCAAATGCCAAGGAAGTCGCTATAGAATTTAAGTCTTTTTCAAAAACAGCGGGATTTACTGGTACCAGATGTGCATACACTGTCGTTCCAAAAGAAATTTTGGGATATGACAGCCGCGGCAAAGCACATTCCTTAAATGCTCTTTGGAACCGCAGGCATACGACTAAATTCAACGGCGTATCGTATATGACACAGAGGGGTGCCGAGGCTTGCTACTCAAAAGAAGGAAAAAAACAAATAGCAAATGAAGTAAAGTACTATCTTGAAAATACAAAGATAATTTTAGAAGGGTTAGCTTTAATAAACATAGCTGCTTACGGCGGTATAAACTCGCCTTATGTATGGCTTAAATGCCCTAAAGGCCTTTCCTCTTGGGAATTTTTCGATAAGCTTTTATCCTCCGCCTATATAGTCGGAACTCCTGGTGCAGGGTTCGGACGTGCTGGAGAAGGATACTTTAGATTAACCGGATTTAATACAAAAGAAAATACTTTAAAGGCTATTGAAAGGCTGTCCAATTTAAAACTTTAAAAAATAGTAAAAGCCTGTAACAAACCGTTACAGGCTTTTTTTCATTAATCGCATGGCACTAATTGTATTGAATCACCGGATCCCTCTATGCGGTATAAAGTTTCAGGTGTTATATTTGAATTTTTAAACAGAGATCCAAATTGCTCTTTAAAAAGAGGATTTTCGTCTGAAATATATACATAGTCAAATCCATCGTTTACCAAAGTACTTTTCCATTCCAAAACTATTGTATCTATTTCCTTATCAGAGGCTTCGTCTAATGTGATATTTGTTTCATCATAGAAATTTTTTATATTTGCAGACGTACCTATTAAATCGTAATATATTCTATGATGAAGCCCCGCACTTACAACCTCATCTCCACTTATAAGAATGTATACATTTGCAGGCCCGCCAGTATCGTCGTACCCGTCATCTTCAACGGCAGACAGTATATCATTTGCATAATATTGTGCTTTACTGTACCACCCTCCGTCAAACTTTGCCCAGTTTGATATTAAAAAGGCTGAATATGCTATTAAAATAAGAGTTGATGCAGTCATAACAAAAACTTTTACCGGAGTCTTCAATTTAGGTAGGGTATTATGTTCTTTAAATAATGTGCCAGATGAAAACCGATAGCTTATAAAACGTAAAAACAAATATAATGCATCCCCCAGCAATATAGTACTCATATATCTATGAAAACTCGGTATATATCCATAAAAAGCAGAATCAACTAAAATATAGTACCCGATTATAAATAAAATATTTGTTATGATTAAAATTGCAGATGTAATTATTAATGTTTTTCTTTCTTCTTTTTTTGCTTTGAAAATCATGAATGTATCTAATAATGCCATTATAAAACCTAGTGCTATAAACGATAATGATACCGTTCCAAAATAAAGGTTTAAAGAAGTCATAGGCTCTATAATAAGCTGTTTTATAATTTTTATTAAAGACGATAACCGCATGCTTTCCAATGAATACGAAATATGGTTTGTTATTCCATTTTGTGCCATTAAAAGTTTCCAAACCAACACTGCTGCTAAAGGCAGTAAAGAAACAAACCCTAACTTCCACTTTATAAGTTTTAATTTACCTTTGCGCAAAATATAATTTACAATAGCTGTAGTTAAAGACATAAGCGCAAAAATAGTTCCCGAATCCTTTAATACCACAAGCATAAATAAACTCATAGCAAAAGAATATGTATCAAATTTTGTCTTAAAGCAAGAGGTTAAAGCTAAATAAAAACTATAGCCAAAAAACAGGCCTAAAGTTGCATCTATAAATAAACTATTGTAATAGTATTCAAAGTCTATACCAAAACTGTAAAACAACCTTGGGAAAAAAATTATAATTGCTGCCATAGGTATTATGAACCAGGCATTTTTCCATTTCATATTCTTTATCGCAGGAAGAAATAAAGATACGCCTAAAATTGCATAGCCATAAAAAATATGCCAATCTGTAAAGGTCTTAGTAAAACTAGTTAAATAATAGATAAACAGCGGCATTCCTGGCGGATAAGACTGCATGATATTAAACAAAATTGCTTTATCACCTATTTGAAGTGTATTTGTATAATGCAATATCTTAGGATAAGCACCCCATAGCCTTAACTCATCCCAAAGCCCTACGAGTTTACCTCTTGAAATAAATATGAAAATGATGCATAAAATACAAAAAATCAATACACCTGGCGTTATGACAGTCTTTATACTTACTTTCAGCAAATCTTTTTTAATGATTAATTTTATGATATAAAATACGATTAAAAATAGCCAGACACCTAATATAAGGTACCAGCCAACTTTAAGAATGTTTAAACAATAGAAAAAATATAAAATAAATACAGCTGATAAAAAAGCTGTTGGAATAACTTCTTCTCCGCGTCTCTTCAAAAGAACGGCAACTATAATGCTGCCTGAAAAAATAATAAACATTGAAATTACGAGAGTTATTGTCATAATGTCCTCTTTTGTAAGATGTTTTTGTTATACCTAATTATACCAACAATTATTAATTTGTCTATCGGAATTAATGAAGTTTATTTTTCGTTATAATCAACCCATTCTTTTGCTTCTTTAATGTTGATTTCCTTCATCTTATTAGACATTTCCTGATTGACTACATTTGTTAACGGAAGAGTTGTAAAAACCGGCATTTTTTTCGTCTTGCTTTGCTTTGTCAATTTATTCCCTCCTTTTATACTTATAAGTTTAGTATCCCTTATAAAAAAGGCTTTATTCAAACTTAATTAAAAGAAAGGTTTTAATTTATATATTTACCTATATGATTTAACATTTTAAGCATTGCCGCATAAAGGTCTTTTTTCGCGTTTGCTTTTATTTCATCAAACGGCCTTAAATCCTTATTTATAGCAAATACGGCAGAAATCCCGTGTGCTTTTGCCTTTTTTTCTTCTTCATCCATATATCCTACTACAGCGATAACGGGAACTGAGTATTTCTTTGCCCTCTCAGCAATACCAACAACAGCCTTGCCGTCAAAACTCTGGGAGTTAAGCGTACCTTCTCCCGTTATTACCACATCTGTATCCATTAAGAGAGAATCAAAATCAACGGTATTAAGTATCGTATCTATACCCTTTTTTATTTTGGCATCTAAGAAAGCTATCATACCGCCTCCCATACCGCCTGCGGCACCTGCACACGGCATATTTGATATATCTATATCAAGCTCCCGGTTTATTACTTTAGCCGCAGACCTTAGCTGCATATCCAAAAACTTAACCATTTCTTCATCTGCACCTTTTTGCGGGGCAAATACATATGCCGCTCCGTTCTTGCCGTAAAGGGGATTGGTTATGTCACATATAGCCGTTACTTTAATACCTTTTAACTTCTCTTTTAAGCCTGATATATCAATTCTAACTATTTTAGAGAGATTCTTTCCAACTGGAATAAAATTTTCTCCATCTTCTCTTATAAATTTAACGCCCAGCGCCGCGGCCATACCCGCCCCTAAATCATTAGTCGCACTACCGCCAAGACCTACTATTATATTTTTTGCACCATTTTCAATGCTTTTTAATATAAGCTGCCCTACGCCGTAAGTCGTCGCTTCACTTACCCTTTTATCTTCTCCTACAAGTGGCAGCCCTGCGCATGCGGCCATCTCAATTACAGCAGTCCTGCCATCTGGTAGCATACCGTAAAAGCTTTCCATATCATTCATATACGGACCTTTTACTGTTGTAAATATCTTTTTCCCGCCAAGCGCTTCTATTAAACAATCTACAGTGCCTTCTCCTCCGTCTGATATAGGTACCTTTTGAATTTTGGAATCAGGATAGCTTTTCTTTATAGCTTTCTCCATAATGCGGCATACTTCAATAGAATTCATAGTGCCTTTAAATGAATCGGGCGCCAGTAAAAACTTTTTCATATTAAACCCCTCTTTATATATAAAACTATAACACGGCCAAAAAAAAGAGGCAATGAATTGCCTCTTAAAAAATATCTTTTATCTTACAGTACACGGTACGCACAAATGAAATGCGTTTTCCAATATGTCTGCCCAAGGGATGAGATTACCACCTTGCCTTTGCTAGACGATGCATTAATCATCTTCCCTCCGCCGATTGCCAGGCCAACGTGGCCGTTAAAGACTATTATGTCTCCAGCTTTTATACTGCTAAAGCTAGTAATCTTAGGATACTTTGATACGCTTCTCCATCCATAAGAAGTTAAATATCCTTGTCTTAATCCTATTTGATTTAAGCACCAGTATACATATCCGGAGCAGTCAAATGTACTTGGTCCCTTTGCACCCCAAACATATCTGCAATTAAGTTTGGACTTTGCGATGCTTATTAACTGATTTACCTTAGATGTATCAGCAGATGCGGCTGAAGACGAACTTCCTGAAGAAGCCTTCTTGGCTGAACCAGAGAACAGCGCTGTCATAGTTTTTGCGCCAACTTTTCCGTCTGCACTAAGTGAATTTCTCTTCTGGAATGCTTTAACTGCACTCTCGGTTATAGACCCATAATATCCAGTTACGTTTTTGCTGCTCAAATAACTTAAGCTGTTTAATTTCTTTTGTACTTTAGTAACTGTATCTCCTCTGTCTCCCAGTTTAAGTACGTTTGCTTCTGCGTTATCAGACATAAGTAATTCTTTAGTTGTAGGCCCTATATATCCATCGGCAATCAACCCGTTATCAGACTGGAAGTTTTTAACCGCCTCAACTGTATCTTCACCAAACTTACCATCTGGCGTTGTCGTTAAATACCCTAAAGTTTTAAGCCTCTGCTGGTATGTTTTTACTAATTCGCTCTCTTCCCCATATGAAATAGAATATGCTTTAGCGTTTTCCGAATAAAGCGCTTCTCTTGTCTGCTCTCCTATTTTTCCATCTGCAGATAGCCCGTTTTTCTCCTGGAAATTCTTTACGGCCGTCTCAGTTTCCGTTCCAAAGTTCCCATTTACAGTATCCATATATCCAAGTTCTCTTAGCCTGCTCTGTAATTCTGAAACGTCTGTTCCCTGATCACCAATAGATACTGTATAGGGTTTTGCATTCCCCGAAAGAAGTATTTCCCAAGTCTTTTCACCGGCACAACCATCCATAGTAAGGTCGTGTTCACGCTGAAACAGTATAACTGACTGTTTGGTGACGGGACCATAGTATTCTGTCGGTTCATCAGGTTCCATATATCCAAGTTCCATCAGTTTTTCCTGTAACTCAGCAACATATGGAGATGTTATACCTGGTTTTATATCTTCTCTGTCTATTTCTACAGCAGTGCTTATAACAGAAAGCGTATCTACCCCGTAAAACATATCATTTAAAGTTATCTCGTTACTGGCTGTATCTTGGGTATCATCGGTACTACTGGTTGCAGCCTGATCCTCACCATTTTTATTCCCGAATGCGTATACCATAACTATCGGTGTAACGATAATCAGAACTGCTACACCAATGCTTATTAACCCTCGCTTGCTTCTTATCCATGAATTAAAGTTATATTTAAATTTTTTTGATCTGAGTAAAGACTGTTCGCTTCCTTCTTCTTGAACACTTCTACCCTTGAGTTTGAGTTTTATAGCCAGTAATTTTATAATGTTTTTTATTTTCGCCGCAAATAAACTAAAGGCATTCTTTGTTTTTGATATTGTAGTTTTTAAGATAAAGTTGGTTTTTTTAGTTACCCTTCTTTTACTTTTAATATTAGCTTTATTTTGCCGCTTAAGTTCCCTTTGCTTAAGCCGTCTAGCTATATTTTTTAAAATATTCTTATATTTTAGCTTTATCTTTTTCATATACCTATTCATAGATGAGTATTCCTTTCAGGCCCCTATCTTATTATTTGATAAATGTTACAATTTTATTTATATATGTTACAATTTTATTACTTAGATTATATAACATTAATTTTAATTTGTATACACAAAAAACATATCTTCCCAACAAGAAGTATTGATATATACTTAAATTTGGCTGTATCACTTGATTTTCAGGATTTGTAAAAATTTTATTAACGCAACTATTTTGTCTTTATAAACTAAAAGGCATTGCCGAAACAATGTCCTTTCAAATTTAGATTAATTATTTTAGCTATTAAATCTCGCTTTCTTTTGAAACGCAATTTGCTTCTTCCTTTGTAATTTCCCAATGGATCAAAAATGTAAGCGCGGCTCTTAAAACGATTATTCCTGCTGCTATTAATAAATCATCCCAGTTACGCAAAACCACGGTCCTTAAAATTTCGCTTCCAAGTTTAAACTCAAGCGCCATCGCCATTCCTTTGGCCAGGCCAAGGCGTGTGCCTGGTTTACGCCTGAAAAGGTTTATCAAGGCTACGATGCCGGATTTTATCAAAACACCCACGCCGATATATTCAAACAACAATATCGCATAATCTACGATTACATACAAAATAGCATTTAAATCCACATTGACCTCCAAAATTATAGGAAATATCTACAAAAATATTTTATACGATTTTTAGGGCTTTTTCAATAATATTGTTTGATCTTGAAAATATCTTTTGATTATACGATAAAAGTGGAGAAATTTCTCCACTTTTATCAACATGAAACAACCATATAATAAGGTTTTAAGAATAATGAGTAGCCACACTTTATTAAACTTTAAAGGGTTTCCCCTTAATTATCGTAATTAAATAGCCTTATTTCCATCCTCTTGAATATTCTTCAAAACAATCAAGGCAAACTATCTTGCCGTTTTGTATCCTCGCCTTATGCTCTGGCATACTTTCTCCGCAGTTATAACAAATTACATTATTAAATAGACGGGCTTTTTTCGGCGGATCAAACTTTGTCTCGGTAAAATCAAAAACTTGGTTGACAGGTGCGTTTAAAATAAATTCCTGGCGCTGCTTTCTGTCCATTCCGCTTGTGTTTGGTTTTAAGACAACCCTTATGCTGTTCCCGTTTGTGCGGTCAAAAAAGCTGAAAGCCATTTTCCCTGTGTCATGGTAAATAAGGTTGCCTTTTCCCATAGTGCATCCTGTGATGACCTGTACCGCATCTACACCGCAAGCATCGTTTTCCGTAACACACACTACCTCTTCATCCGGTGCAAATTTTACTCCTATCTTTTCCATCGCTGCCTCGCATGCCCGCACGCCTATTGCCAGGCCAGGGCACTCATGGCCATGAAACTTAACCGACCTTTCCCACAGTTCTTTGTCCATTTAATAGTTCTTCCTCCTTGAAAAGCAAATAAAAAACCATGAAAATTTGCCGTTTCATACGACATACCTTCATGGTTAGTCTTTTAAAATATGTAATTGTTGTTTTTGTACTTATCGTTTGATTTTAATCTTTTGCTTACCTTCATGGTTAACTGTTTACTTCAAAAGGATACCATAAATATAATTTTAAGTCAATCTGTTTAAATACCTACTGTGCTAAAAATTTAAATGCTTCGTAAACGAGAAAAGCCGGCCATACAATAGCTTTAAGGATACCTAAAACGCCTATCCAAAAAGTAGTTGCTGTTGAAATGTAATATATAACTGCACCTATAAAGCCTATCCCGTATATAGCACCACCTGAATGGTTATCTATATTTTTTATAACACACTTGTTCGGTTTCTCTTCACATTCGGTTTTTTCTTCTTTAAGATCAGATTTTTCTTCCATAGATACACTACCCCCTAAAATTAGATTTTCGTTATAAATTTGATTTCATCATATGTTATATAAAACAAATTGTCAATATTTTGCTTTGGTCTAAATATATGTGAATTCTATCTAAATAATATTCAAAAGTAAAATAAAAAATCCCTTGCCGTTTATGGTAAGGGATTTTTCGCTGGAGCTGATGCCGGGACTCGAACCCGGGACCTCTTCCTTACCAAGGAAGTGCTCTACCTCCTGAGCTACATCAGCGCTTGCCTTTTGAATTATAACGTAATTAATACGTATTTGCAATAAATTTTTAAAGTTAAATTACGGGCGGCTTAAAGCCGCCCGTAAAATTTTTATTTAAAATATTTAACCCCGGATTCAAAAATCTTTTGATTTTGATTCCCAAAGATATTTTTATAAGTATTTTCAGTGCTTCTCTCGCTGTGCGCCATCTTCCCTAAAATCCTGCCGTCTGGGCTTGTTATTCCTTCTATTGCATAAAAAGACCCGTTTGGATTATAGGGAGACTCCATAGTTGGGTTCCCGTTAAGGTCTACATACTGTGTGGCAACCTGGCCGTTTTTTATCAATTTAGCTATCTCTTTTTCTGTAGCCACGAACCTTCCTTCGCCGTGGGATACCGCCACACTATGTATTTCTCCTATTTGGGCATTTAAAAGCCAGGGAGACTTAACTGAAACGACTTTTGTATTGATTATAGAAGAAACGTGCCTGCCTATCGTATTATATGTTAAAGTCGGGCTGTCTTCCCGCATATTAACTATCTTGCCGTAAGGAACAAGGCCTAACTTGATAAGCGCCTGGAAGCCATTGCATATCCCAAGCATAAGCCCGTCTCTAACTTCCATAAGGTCGTTTATCGCATCGGATATACTGGGATTTCTAAAGACAGCAGTAATAAACTTGCCTGAGCCGTCCGGCTCATCACCGCCGGAGAACCCTCCTGGTATCATCACTATCTGTGACTTGCTTATTTCATCCTTTAGTTTAATAATGCTCTCTTCGATATCCTGCGGAGTCAAATTCTTTATTACCAGCACATGTGCGTCTGCTCCGACGCGCTTAAATGCTGCTGCAGTGTCGTACTCGCAGTTGGTGCCCGGAAATACCGGGATTATAACCCTGGGGCGGGCAAAAGCAGCCTGCCTTGTTGTCTTACTCCTCTTTTTATAAAGCGGTATCTTGATATTTTTTTCTTCTTTAAAAGCTGCTTTATGCGGGAAAATAGGATCTAACTTTGTTGAAAATGCAATGTAAGCTTCATTTAAATCAGCTTTCTCGTTTATCGCAGATAAGGTGAACTCTTTAACCGTATTCCCTATCTTTTCAAACTCGGGCAGTTCCTCATCTGATTCTATGATTATATCCCCATAGCTCTTGCTTAAAAGCTTCTCTTTTGCAATACCATTATCTATTGAAACGCCAATTTTATTACCAAACGCCATCTTAGATACGGCGGCCAATATCCCGCCTCTTTCAACAGCATACGCAGATAGGATTTTTTTATCTTTTATATACTCACTTAATATCGCATATTTTTTTCTTACATCTTCAAATTCAGGAAGGCCGAATCCGTCCCTTTCAATGCTTAGAAGGTAAATATTGCTGCCTGGCTTTTTAAACTCATTTGATATGATAGTGTCTGCATCTTGTGCACAGACTGAAAAAGATACCAATGTAGAAGGAACATGCATATTAATAAAACTGCCGGACATAGAATCTTTCCCGCCTATAGCCGCCACCTTTAGCCCCTTTTGTGCCGTATATGCACCTAAAAGCGCTGTTAGGGGCTTGCCCCAATGTTTCGGGTCTGTTCCCATCGTCTGGAAATACTCCTGAAGTGTAAGCCACATCTTGTCTATATTGCCGCCCGAAGCGACAGATTTAGCAACAGAAAGCACAATAGAGTATACTGCACCTAAAAATTCATTTGCCTCGCAAAGATACGGGTCAAACCCATAGGCCATTATGGTCGCTGTCTTGCTGTCTCCCTCTTCAACCGGAACTTTAGCTGCCATACTTTGGGTAGGCGTGGCCTGGTGCTTTCCGCCAAACGGCATTAAAACTGAAGACGCCCCTATTGTCGAGTCAAACCTTTCTGAAAGGCCTTTTTTAGAACATATGTTTAGGTCGTTTAAAAGGCTTTTTAATATACTCCCTAAATTACCGGTTTCTTTTTCGGCAAATACATCTTCTTTTAAATTGCCTACGTAAGCCTCAGATACCTGTGTCGCTCCGTTTGAATCTAAAAATTCCCTTGATATATCAACTATTGCCTTTCCGTTAAAGAAAAGCTTCATTCTCTTATCATCTGTAACTTCAGCAACGACTGTTGCCTCTAAATTTTCTTCTTTTGCCTTGTCTAATGCCTTATCTACATTTTCGGGGCTTATAACAACTGCCATTCTCTCCTGTGATTCGGATATCGCAAGCTCTGTCCCCGAAAGCCCTTCATATTTTTTAGGCACGGCATTTAAATTAACTTCCAGCCCCGGTGCCAGTTCACCGATAGCTACACATACTCCGCCTGCGCCAAAGTCGTTACAGCGAAGCACCAGGCGGGAAAACTCCTCGTCCCTGAATAACCGCTGCAGCTTTCTTTCTATAAGCGGATTGCCCTTTTGAACTTCGGCACCGCATGTCACTATGGATTTTTTGTTGTGCGCCTTACTGGACCCAGTTGCGCCTCCGCAGCCGTCTCTACCTGTCCTTCCGCCTAAAAGCAATATTATGTCCCCGGGTCTTGGCTGCTTCCTTATTACGTTTTTAGCAGGGGCGGCAGCAATTACCGCACCTATTTCCATCCTTTTGGCTATATAGCCTGGGTGGTATATCTCATCTACCAAGCCGGTAGCCAGGCCTATCTGGTTTCCATAAGAAGAATACCCGAGGGCCGCACCCTGCGTTATCTTCTTCTGGGGTAGCTTTGCCTCAAGCGTATCTGCTACACTTTGAAGCGGGTCTCCTGCGCCGGTGACACGCATAGCCTGGTAGACATATGCACGGCCGGAAAGAGGGTCCCTTATCGCTCCGCCAAGGCAGGTCGCTGCTCCGCCGAACGGCTCTATTTCCGTTGGATGGTTGTGTGTCTCGTTTTTAAACAGTATCAGATAATCTTCTTGCCTATTATCAACTGATACTTTTTCCTTTATCGTGCAGGCGTTTATCTCATCGGATTCATCTAATCCGGATAAAAGCCCTTTCTTTTTTGCCTCTTTAGTATATATTGTAGCTAAGTCCATCAAATTTATATCTTTTTTTCTGTCTCCGTAAACAAATTTACGGGACTCAAGATACTCTTCATATGCCTTTTTAACCCTGGCTGCCATTTTGCTGTCTTCAAACTCAACATCTTTAATACGCGTTAAAAATGTAGTGTGGCGGCAGTGGTCGGACCAATAGGTATCTATTACCCTTAATTCTGTAATAGTAGGCGCTCTTTTTTCGCTTTTAAAATAATCCTGAACAAACAATATATCCGCATGGCTCATTGCAAAGCCCATATCAAGCCTGAATTTTTCAAGCTCGTCTTCGCTAAAGCTTATAAATTCGTCTATAGTTTCAACGCCCGTCGGCACCTCAAGTTCCATACTTAAAGTATTTGGCTTTTCAAATGAGGACAGCATAGAATCGACGGGGTTAATCGCATACTTCTTTATTTTTTCAAGTTCTTCGTCGCGTACTTTTCCGGATAAAACGAATATTTTAGCAGTCTTGACTATCGGGCGCTCCTTTAGCGTCAACAGCTGTACGCACTGTGCAGCGCTGTCCGCACGCTGGTCGTACTGCCCCGGCAGATACTCGACACCGAAATATATATCCCCTATCTTTGTCTCAAAAGTCTCTTTGTAAACGGCATCTACCGCTGGTTCTGAAAATACTGTATTAAGGGTGCGCTCAAAATCTTCCTCTTCAAGGCCTTCAATGTCATACCGGTTTAAAATGCGGACTTTTTTAAGCCCTGAAATACCTAAGTTCTCCTTTAAGTCGGCAAAAAACGCATCCGCCTCAATGTCAAATCCTTCTCTTTTTTCAACGTATATTCTCTTTACCCCTGACATCTTACATTTCTCCTAATATATAAAAATTTTTTTATACTTTTTTCAAGAACCTAAAAAGCTAAACAGCGGTATCGTAAAAAGCGAAAGCAACGTGGTTATTGCAAGGCCTCGTGCCGCATAATCGCTGTCCGCGCCTACATATTCGCTGGTAACTACGGTTTGTATCATAGCAGGAAGGGACATCTGCGTCAAAAGCACATTCCTGGCAAGCCCCTCTATCCCAAATACCAAACAACTTAAATACATAAGCATAAAAGATACGGGAAACCGCCCTATAATATATGATATCATGCCTTTGTCATACTTAAACATCTTTTTGCCCATGTTATATAGGGTATATCCTAAAAACAGCGTGGACAATGGCGTTGTAAGTCCGCCTAAATATCCCGCCGTATTTGTTATCAATTCAGGTATTGAAACGTTTAACAGTATCAGTATAAAACTTGCTATTAACGTTAAAATAGGTATGGATAAAATTTTCTTGACCCTGTCTAAAGGCCTAAGGCTTTGCGTTTCCCCGTGTATTACTTCTGCGTCGTTCGTTATCATAGCATAACCGAATGTCCAAAAACACGTCGTATTCGCTATATAAAAGAAAGAGGCATACTGCATTCCCGGATTTCCAAAAATAGCAGACGCTACCGGGAACCCGATAAATACAGAATTTGAAAGCGCAAACAGTACGCAAAAGACCCCGCGCCTGCTTTTAGGTATTTTTATTAATAATGCTACTATATAAGCTATTAAGATGCCGGCTAGAGAAGCTGCAATCCCCGCTGCTACGTAAACCCATGCAGTAGATAATTGTTCCTTTGTAAATTCCGTTGAAAACGTAACTATCAACTGGCAGGGCAGAGATACGTTTATTATTATTTTCGGGATAAAATTAGCTACTTCTTTATTGACCCACTTAAGTTTTGCAGCTAGTACGCCGATACCGATCATAAAAAAGACCGATATAACAGCTGTAACCGACTTAAAAATCATGATTTTTGTTTCCTAAACGAATGCTTTGTAAATAGCGTTTACCGCCTTTGCAAAATCGTCATTCTCCACTCCGACTATAATGTTTAGCTCGCTTGAACCCTGGTCTATCATCCTTACGTTTATATTAGCATCACTAAGCGCTGCAAACAGCTTTGCCGCAATACCGACATTTCTTATCATTCCGCGGCCTACAGTAGCTATCAAAGCTAAGTTGTCAAATATCTCTATGGAATCCGGTTCGCATTCTTTAAAGATGTCATCTATTATCTTTTGTTTCTTCCCGTTTATCTTATCCGTTTCAACTACTAAAGAAAGCGTATCTATTCCCGTTGGCATATGTTCGAAGTTTATCTCGTTTTTTTCTATAACCCTTAAAATCCTTCTGCCAAATCCAAGCTCGTAATTCATTTTGTTTTTTTCTATAGCTATTACAGTAAAGTTCTTCTTTCCTGCAATACCGGTTATTATATCTGCTTCCTTACTTTTAGACATATCGGGTATTATCATTGTGCCTTCTTCTTCCGGCGCATTGGTGTTCTTTACGTTAATAGATATCCCCGCAGTAAACACAGGAAAGATACAGTCTTCGTGTATAACTGTGGCTCCCATATATGCAAGCTCGCGAAGTTCGCGGTATGTAATAGTTTTAATTATTTTAGGATCTTTAACTATACGCGGGTCTGCCATCATAAAACCAGATACGTCTGTCCAGTTCTCATAAAGCCTGGCCCTTACGGTCCTTGCAACGATAGCTCCCGTTATATCTGATCCTCCACGCGAAAAAGTCTTAATACTGCCACTTGGAGTTGAACCGTAAAATCCAGGTATAACGGCATTTTTAACATTCTTTAATTTCCCACGGAATACCGTTTTCGTCTCTTCTTCTTGAAAAACTCCGTTCTCGTCAAAAAAGATATAATCTTTAGGGTCTACAAATTCGTAGCCTAAATATTCAGCTAAGATTACCCCGCTTAAGTACTCGCCTCTGGAAGCAGCATAATCCTCCGATTCGCCATCAAGTATATCATTTTTTATCTTTTCAATATGATCCTCAATTTTAATACTTAAATCTAAATCGTCCCTAAGTTCACAAAAACGTGTAAAAATCTTTTTGTATACATCTTCGAATTCTGTTTTTCCGTCATTTCTTTTAGCGTAAAGCGAATAAAGCAAATCAGTAACTTTTGTATCGTCACTGAATCTCTTGCCCGGTGCAGACGGAACTACATATTTTCTGTCCGGATCAGACATAATTATATCTTTAACTTTTTTAAATTGTTTTGCATCTGCAAGAGACGTTCCGCCAAACTTTGCAACAACTGCTGCCATATAACAACTCCCTTTATATCACTGCCCTATTATTCGGATATAAACTCTATCTCTATATTTTTTTCTTTCTTAGGCTTTTTTGCTGCTGCCTTCTTCGTCTTTTCTTTTCTTCCCTTTAATAAAACTTCCTCGATTTCTATCTCTTCTATAATAGGTTTTACTTCGTTATCAGTTTTATTTTCCTCTGCTATTGCCTCTTCTTGTATCTCTTCTACCTTTGCCTCTTGTACTTTTGCCTTTTTCTTTTTGGCTTTTGCTTTTTCCCCTTTGGGAGCTTCGATTTCCGCAGTTTCCTCAAATGCCATAGCTTCTTTTTCTTCTAGTTTGATATTTTCTTTAATAGCTTTTTCCTCAACAGCGACTTCTTCTGTCTGCTTTTGAGTAGCTGGAACTATAAGCCTACATTCTATATAGTAACGCTTCTCATTAGGCTCTCCTAAGGAAAATGATTTTTGCGGCAGCAGGCCGTTTTTTTCAACTATGTCAAATAACTTATCCTTGTTAAGCGCAGGCATTATAAATCCAATGCAATCATATTGCCTTGACAGGCTATCAAACGCTTCTTCTCCATGGATGTAATCAAGCTTAACCTTATCATTTTTAGCCATATAATCGTCTAGTATGTCTTGCAGTGTTTCTATCTCATTTTCAAATTTCGGATTTAGTATTTCTATTCGCCCGGTAGACTCCTTCGTAACAAAATTAATTACCTGCATCTTATCTGTCGATTCGCCCTTCATCCTGGAATAGATAACTTTAGTGTTGTATCCTTTTGATTTAAGTATCTCCATTAAATCAACGATAAGCCTGGATGGTTCTACATTAAATACGACCCTGTGAATGGGCTCAAAACTAATGCCCGGGTCATATAAGTTAACTATCTCAACAAGCGCGTATCTAAGAGGATGGTCTTTTTTTTCTTCTTCGCTTAAATCTTCTTTAGCCTCGTCCCAAATAGCCTTAGCCGTTGCCAAAGAATGGTTCCCGTCGCCAACCGCAAAAAGCATTTTGTCATTTTTCTTTAAATTAAGAATAGATTCTAAAATTTCATTTATCTCTTCTTCGTTGTCTATAAACCAGCCGCTTACCTGCCCGCCTGTTTGCATCAATTCAAATTTGTACAAACTATATAAGGATTCTTTTTTGCGGTAAACCGGGCCGATTACACTGTCTTCTTCATCGTTCATCAATAAAATTATATGCGAACTTTCCAGTACCGCACTGCGCCTTAAATCCATTCTCGGCGGTATTCTTTCAATAACGGTATTTTCTGTAGCACGTATCAAACTTTTATTTTTCGGTTTAAAATCATATTCCTCCAAATCAACACAAAACATCAGCCCTTTTCTTTTGCCTACAGATGTCTGACGCTCAACTAATATTATGCCTCTTGGTAGCTGAACCAAAACTTCGTCTTCTATATACTGCTTCATAACTGTTTTGGCATGTGCGATCCTGTCATCTCTGTCACTAGCGTCCAAGTATGCTTCTGGTAAAATCATGTGTAAAACGGAAGGAGCACTTCCTACAATATGCGACACTTCTCTCCAATATTCCAAATTAGAAGTATATTGGTCGCAGGCTATTACTGCCCATTTTCTCATGTTTACCTTATTGTCTGGTAACAAGACCTCAGGTACCTTTATCCCCAGCTTTTGCTCTATGGTCATTTGTTTTTCCTCCATTGCTGAAACATTAATTTTTAATTTTCTTCATTAATAAACGGCATATGATTTAAACTTAATTTTTAATTATGCCGCAAATATACATAACAATTTATTGTATACTATACCACATTTTAATTTTGCCGTAAATAATTGCTTTTAAATATATATCCGTAAATTTTATATTGATTAAGGGCAATAACTATTTTTTTTTATCAAAATGAATATAATAGATATTGTAAGATTAAAAATAAGAAAATTTAAGGAGATTTTTGATGGATATCTCACCTTACAAATCCGACATGGTCAACAGTTTAAAAGAGCTAATTGGAATCAAAAGCGTAAAAGACATTCCTCAACCCAAAATGCCTTATGGGAAAGAAGTATTTGATGCGCTTGAATTTATGTCTAAGTTGTCAAGCCGCTTAGGGTTTGACTTTACTAATTTAGATGGGCGCATAGGTTTCATAGACTACGGTAGCGGAGATGAAACTTTGGCAGTCCTCACACATTTAGACGTAGTACCCGCCGGAGACGGCTGGACGTTTGATCCATTTGCCGGCGATATAACAGACGGCAAGATGTACGGGCGTGGCACCATAGACAATAAAGGCCCGGCTATTGCTTCCCTTTATGCGCTTAAAATGATAAAAGACCAAAAAATACCATTAAATAAAAAAGTCCGCCTGGTCTTTGGCTGCGACGAAGAATCCGGCTGGACGGATATAGACTATTTAAAATCTCATGAAAAAGATCCGGATATAGCATTTTCGCCAGATGGGGATTATCCTATAATAAACACTGAAAAGGGGCTGCTTCACGTATCTTTAACTGCAAAATGTATGTCAAACAGCGAGGATGGCATAAAAATCGTCTCCTTTGATTCAGGAAGCAGGGCAAACATAGTGCCAAACTCAGCGCAGTGCATGCTTGCCGGAGACTACGATGAAATAGCTTTAAGCGCAGATAAATTCTTTAAGCAAAATAATATAGAATATACTATTGAAAAGAATTCAAAAGGAGCCATAATAAAAGTAAAGGGCGTAGCCTCACACGGTTCCCGCCCAAAAGACGGTGTAAATGCTGCCTCTTATTTAGCTAATATGTTGCTTACTCTGCCTTTGGCATCCGGTGAGTTTAAAGATGCGCTTAAATCGTTTTACGGTAAAATAAAATTAAACCACGACGGAAGCGGAATAGAGCTAGATATAAAAGACGAACTTTCAGGTGCGCTCACTTTCAATGTCGGCAAAGTGTCGTATGATAAATATAACCTTGAGATCGTGGTCGATATACGGTACCCCGTTTCATACGATGCGGAATTTATAATGTCCAAACTAAAATACCACTTTGGCTACATATTTGAAATTGCAGTTAAACATAAGCTTGATTCACACTTCGTCGATGAAGAAAGCGACCTTGTAAAAGATTTAAAATTTGTCTATGAAGAGGTTACAGGCAAGAAGGCTTACTGTATCTCGATAGGCGGTGCCACATATGCACGTGCGTTTTCAAACGCAGTGACTTTCGGGCCTAAATTCCCCGGTGCTCCAAGCTTAGAACACGGCCCCGATGAATATATAATTTTAGAAGAACTTTACTTAAATGCAACGATGATAGCAAAAGCAATAACAAAGATCTGCGAATAATATTTGACATGTTTAAATTTTAAATATATAATTTTTTAGAAAAATATTTTAAATGCGTTTAATGCGGAAAAAGCCTTTTGTATTTTTTTAAGAGAGCGGTCGAGGGTGGAAATACCGTAAAAATTTTTAAGTCTTGCTATCCGTTTAGCAGCGTTAGTAAAATTAACGCCGCTTTGCCCCCGTTAAGGGCTTTAAAAGCTGGGCGCTTTAGCGCCAAATAGTGGGTGGTACCGCGGAATTTTCGTCCCTAATTTATATTAGGGGCGTTTGTTTTTATAAAAGAAAATTTTACATATAAGCGGAGGTATTTTATGAAAAAACTCTCAAGTGACGAATTGCGAAAAATGTATCTGGATTTTTTTAAATCAAAGGGACATGCTGTAATTCCCAGTTCTTCTATAGTTCCGGAAAACGACCCGACTGTACTGTTTACAACTGCCGGCATGCACCCTTTAGTGCCTTATCTTTTAGGGGCGGCGCATCCTGAAGGCAAAAGGCTTGCAGACGTACAGAAATGTATACGTACCGGCGATATAGACAACGTCGGAGATGCCTCGCATCTGACTTTTTTTGAAATGCTGGGCAACTGGTCTTTAGGGGATTATTTTAAAAAAGAAGCAATAGATTTTAGCTTTGAATTTTTAACAAGCGAGAAGTATCTAAATATACCTTTAGACCGCTTGGCCTTTACAGTTTTTGAAGGAGATGAAAACGTACCAAAAGATTTGGAATCCTACGAATGCTGGAAAAGCCACGGCGTTTCAGAAAAAAACATTTTTTTCTTAGGCAAGAAGCATAACTGGTGGGGGCCGGCAGGGCAGACAGGCCCATGCGGACCGGATACAGAAATGTTTATCATAACAGATAAGGAGCCCTGCGGGCCGGATTGTTCACCCGCATGCAGCTGCGGGCGTTATCTTGAAATATGGAACGACGTTTTCATGCAGTACAATAAAGCGGCAGACGGAAAATTCCTTCCGCTCTCTCAAAAAAACGTAGATACCGGCATGGGGCTTGAACGTACTATTTGCGTTCTACAGGGTGTCAATTCCGTTTATGAAACGGACTTGTTTACCCCGATAATCAAAAAAATCGAAGAGCTTTCAGGAAAAAAATACGGTGAAGGCAAAGAGGTTACCCGCGCTATCCGTATAATCGCAGACCATTTAAGGACAGCCACCTTTATCTTAGGCGATGTTCGTCCGATAACCCCCTCTAATGTAGACCAGGGGTATGTATTAAGGCGGCTTATAAGAAGGGCCGTCCGCTTTGGTATGCGTATAGGCTTGCCGACAGGCGCTCTCTTTAAAATCGCAGACGTCATTATAAATAAGTATAAAGAAGTCTATCCCGAACTCAGTGAAAAGCGCGAATTTATAATGAACGAATTAAACCTGGAGGAAAACCGCTTTCAGATAACTATAAAACAGGGATTAAAAGAATTCAATAAAATGCTTGTAAATTTAAAGAATGAAACTTCTTCTAAGATAGACGGTGCATCAGCCTTTAAACTTTACGATACATTCGGGTTCCCGATTGAGATTACACAGGAATTAGCACAGGAAAACGGCCTGACTGTCGATATAGACGGGTTTAACGCGGCATTCCACGAACACCAGTTAAAGTCCCACGCAGGCGCGGACAAAAAATTCAAAGGCGGGCTTGCCGATTCAAGCGAGCAGACCTCCATGCTGCATACGGCAACGCATCTTTTGCTTGCGTCATTAAAAAAAGTCCTGGGGTTTGAAGTTGAGCAACGCGGTTCCAATATAACCGCAGAGCGTTTACGGTTTGATTTTACCTGCCCCAGAAAACTTGAAAAAGAGGAACTTAATAAAATAGAACAATTAGTTAACGAGGCCATTGCAGCAGACATAAAAATAGACTGTTCAGAAATGCCTGTAGATGAAGCTAAGAAATCCGGTGCGACAGGCATATTCGATTCGCGGTATGGAAATATAGTAAAAGTATATACTATAGGCGATATTTCAAAAGAGATATGCGGCGGCCCCCATGCCAATTCAACAGGAGAGCTTAAGAGTTTTAAGATAGTTAAAGAGGAAAGTTCTTCCGCAGGGGTAAGGCGTATAAAAGCTACTATCGGGCAATAAAAAAATCGGGCTTAAAGCCCGATTTTTTTATTTTTTAACTAACAGATGATATTTGATCTATCGGCCAAATGACAAAGAAGCACCTGCCTATAATAGTATCTAAATCTACCGCACCTACACTGGGGTCCCGCGAATCCTTTGACACGTTCCTGTTATCCCCCATAACGAAGACTTTGTCTTCAGGGACGACAAATGGTCCGTAAGTCGTATCACTGCTCATCGGTTCTTTTATATAACTTTCTTCTTTAAGCTGGCCGTTTATATATAAATGGCCTTCTAAAATTTCAATAGTATCTCCTTCAATACCAATAACGCGCTTTACTAGGTCTTTGTCTTCTCCGGCATAATCAAATATCACTATATCTCCCCTGCCCGGCTCTCCTAACATATAAGACACTTTCTCAACGCACATAACAGATTCAGGTTCCAACGTCGGCTGCATTGAGGTCATGTTTACTACTATAAATTCGAATACAAAAAAACGTATCGAAAGCGCAAGGACGGCTGCAATCAAAATCGTGATCATAAAGCCTATCCTGTCTCTTTTCTTTTTTATGCGTTTCTCCTTAACTCTAGAAGAAAATTGCTGTTCGTCGTTTACTTCATTCATTTGATAGCACCTTTTTTACTTTCTTTACGAAGTCTTCATATGGAAGCATGATTATACGCCCGCATTTAAGACATTTTGCCTTTACATCCATGCCTGTTCTTATTATTAAAAATCTATCTTCCCCGCAAGGATGCTTTTTCTTCATCTTTACGATATCATTTAAATTTAGTTCCACTACCTATTCCTTCTTTATTACAATATGCTTCTTAACTGGAATTTCTATTCCCTGGCGCGTAAGTTCCATATATATATTTTTTGTAAGCTCGCGTTCTGCGTCGAAATACTGAAGCGCCTGCGAGTGCTGTACTGTTCTTATCTTTATTCCATCTGAGTCCACACTTATAACCCCTAAAACTTTTGGTTCATCCAGTAATACGCTTCCATCTTCGGTTGCCGCATACTTTAAAAATTCGTTCTTCATTATATCCATGGTCTTTTCTATATCAAGAGCATTTAAAATTGCTACCGTAACGCCAAAGAGAGAATTGCCCCTATTGTAATTTGTTATTTTTTCCATTTGGCCATTTGGCACTATAAACAACTCACCGGTATAAGCCCTTATATTTGTAGTCCTTAGCGTTATCTCCTCAACCGTACCCTTTACGCCGGCTGCTTCAATGATATCGCCAACTTTAAATTGGCTTTCGAACATAAAAAACGCTCCGGCAACCACGTCTTTAACAAGCGCTTGCGCACCTAACCCTATTGCAATTCCGCCGATCCCGGCAGTTGCTAAAATTGACCCGGCAGTTATACCGAGTCCTAGCTCTCCTAAGATGGTAGCTATTGCAAAAAAGTATACGGTATAGCGGACTATGCTTTTAAAAAGGGTATAAAGCGTTTCAAGGCGCCTATTAATTTCTTTTGCCGAAGATTTTTTTCTTTTTGAATCTAGTATTCTTTTTATTATCTTATTTGAAATGACGATTACAAGTTTTGCAACAACTATAATCGCAATAATAATTAATATCTTAATTATAATAACATCTGCGTTGTCCGCTAATTTTAAAAATCCCTCTTTAATGCTGTTCCAGATTTTTTCAAAAAAGTTCTCGTTCATTTAAAAATACCTATTTGGATTTTTAATCACATCCACACTTAGACGGAAGAGTAAAATCTTCTCTTTTAAGATTCATCTTGATATACGATATACCCGATTTATTAAATTTTTCCCCAACTGCTTTAAATCCAAACTTTGAAAAAAAACTATTGAGATACACTGGCGAGCAAATTTCAACTTCATTAGAGGACTTTAATACTTTAACCAGTAAAACACGTATGAGCAAGTCCCCGATGCCTATACCCCGAAAAGGTTTTAATACTGCTATGTTTCCTACCATAGCTTTTTTTCCGTCATGCCATATACGCCCAGTTGCTGATGGAATATCGTCTATATAAACAACTGCATGCACGGCATAGCGGTCAAAAGAATCGAATTCCTCTTTTTCATCTACTAAAAACTCTTTAATAAATACTTCCCGCCTTATTTTTTTAATATCCTTAAATTCACTTTTGCCAAGGAACCATTTATTAGTAATAATGCCTTCTTGTCTTTTATCGTTATTTCCCATTTAAAACTCCTGATGCTGTTCATCCAGTTCAAGGAACCGGGTGTTTTCTCCGATCCACTGCATTTTTATTATGCCGGTAGGGCCCATCCTCTGTTTTGCTATTATAACCTTACAGGAATTATCCGCCTCTTCATCATAATAGTTGTCCCTGTGTAGGAATATAACTACGTCTGCGTCTTGTTCAATAGAGCCGGATTCGCGAAGGTCGCTTAACATAGGTATCTTGCCGTCCCTTTTTTCGGATGCACGGCTTAACTGCGAGAGTAAAAGTATAGGTACATCCAGTTCCCTTGCAACCAGTTTGACAGAACGCGTTATCTCAGATATCTCAAGCTGCCTGTTTTCCGTTCTCGAGTTAGAACTCATCAACTGCAAATAATCTATCATTATAACGCCAAGGCCTTTATCCATCTTTAGCTTTCTTGCCTTAGCTAATATTTCAACAACTGTTATCCCCGGCGTGTCGTCTATATAAAGAGGCGAGGAACTGAACTTCTCAATAGAGGATATGAGCCTCTTAAAATCATTTTCAGACAATTTGCCAGACCGGATATCCTGCATATTTATCCCGGCTTCGGAGCACATGAGCCTTGTCCCTAACTGTGCCGAAGACATTTCAAGGGAAAATACGGCTGCCGGCAGTTTTTTCTTCATGCTTATATTTCTTACTATATCAAGGGCAAAGCTCGTCTTGCCCATGCCCGGCCTTCCTGCTATAACTACCATTTGTGAGCCTTGCAGTCCAGACAGCTTATTATCAAGTCTTGGGAATCCCGTCGGAACGCCTAAAATACCGTCTTTGCTCTCCGCTGCACGGCCTATTTGATTGTAGCTTTCAACAAGCGCTTCTTTTACATGCTTTAAGGAATCATGGCTTTTTTTAGTAGCTATGTCGTAAATACTTCCGCCGGCACGATTTAACACGTCCACAGCCTCTTCAGAATCGTCGTATGCATCTTTGATTATACCGTCTGCTGCACTTATCAATCTTCTAAGTACGCTTTTTTCTTCGACGATGTCTATATAATGCTCGACATTTGAAATGCTGGGAACTATCTGTGTTAGGTCGCTTATATACTTTAAGTCTTCTGCGCCTGAAAGTATCTTCATCTTGTCTAACCGGTCGGAAAGCGTAACTAAGTCAATCGGCTTTTCTTCCATAATGAGCTCGACCATCGCTGCAAAGATCTTGCTGTGTTTTTTGACATAGAAATCTTCGGAGGTCAGCCGTTCCAAAACCGAATACGCAGCCCTAGACGATAAAATCATCGATCCTAAAATAGACTGCTCTGCTTCTACGCTGTGTGGCGGCAATTTACTTAAGGCATTTACACTCATAATTTCCTTAACCTGCTTTAATAATAACTTTTATATTGGCGCTGATTAAAGCATAAAGCTTTACTTGAATTATATATTCGCCTAATTCTTTTATATTTCCTTTTAAAACGAATTTTTTTTTGTCTATATTTATATTCTTTTGCTTTTTTAATTCTTCGGATATTTCTTTGGCTGTTATAGATCCAAACAACCTGTTTCCGTCTCCGCATTTAACTTGCAAAACAAGCTCCATACCTTCAAGTTTTGCCGCTAAATTTTGAGCGGCTTGCTTTTCCATGTCTTTTTTATGATTTAAAGCACCTTGTTTAACTTTTGCTTCGTTTACATTTTGAGCATCGGCAGTTTCTGCTAAACCATGCGGCAATAGATAGTTCCTTGCATAGCCATCGCTGACTTCTACAACCTGTCCTGCTTTACCCTGGCCTTTAACGTCTTTTTTCAAAAGTACTTTCATTGCTCTACCTTCCCTTCCGCCATATATTCGTCTATAGCTTTTTTAAGCATTTTAGTTGCTGTCTTTATATCTACGTTCTTTATGCGGGCCCCTGCGACTGTCGTCTGCCCGCCTCCGCCTATCTTTTCCAAAATAATCTGCGCATTGATACTTCCAAGAGACCTGCCGGATATAAGTACGTTTCCATCAATAGAGGATATGACAAAAGATGCAATGACCCCTCTTATGGTAAGAAGCGAATCCGCAGCCTGCGGTGCAATAACAGCGGCATTTTCAGTATTCGGCGGTACCGTCGCTATGGCTATCCCGGGGCTTAAAATGCTGGCATGACGGACGACTTCCGCCCTCATCGAAAATGTCTCTAAATCATCCTGGAAAAACTGCTTTATGTTTTTAGCGTCTGCCCCTACCCTGCGCAAGAATGAGGCTGCTTCAAAAGTCCGCGCACCGGTTTTAAACGAGAAGCTCTTGGTATCAAGAGTTATGCCGGCCAAAAGCGCCTCTGCTTCAAACGGTAAAAGAACCGGCTTTTCATCAAAATATTGTATCATTTCCGTTACCATTTCACATGTAGACGAGGCATACGGTTCATGCAAAAAAAGCGTTGCGTCCGATATGAAATCCGTTCCCCTGAAATGGTGGTCGATAATAACGATTAAATCCGTCCTGTCCAAAAGATCCGGAGCCTCCAAATGGTTTCTTATCTGTGTATCTAAGATAACTATCATGGAAGTAGGCTTGATTATCTGCTCAGCTTCGTCTTCGGTTATTATTACTCCGTTATATTCCTTTTCGCCCTTCATAACGGATATCAAGTTAGATATCGTTTTAGTTGGACGGCTAAGCACGATATACGCCTTTTTATTCACTTTTCTGGCACAGCTTAAAATACCAAGCGCACTACCGAAGCTGTCCAAATCCGGCACAGTGTGCCCCATGATAAAGATATCGCCGGCCTGTTCCATTAGGTTCCTGAAGCTGCGTGAAAACTGCCTAATTTTTACCTTAGACCGCTTTTCAATGCCTTTTTGCAGCCCGCCGAAGAAATTATATTTGTCATATTGTTTTACAACAGCCTGGTCTCCGCCGCGACCCTGGGCTAACTCTAATGCCTTAACTGCAGACTCATTTGCCTGATTTAGAGTATCGGCAACACCAATGGCTAAGCTTAACGTAACATTAAATCCATTTATTTTATAGTTTCTCGCCTCCTGCAGTATGCCAAACCGCCTGCTCAAAACTACGTTTAAATATCTTCTTTCGAAAAATATTATGTATTTATCCCTATCAAATTTAAAACATATGCCGTTTAACATCTTTGTGAAGTCATTTATAATCTTGTCTATCTCGTTAAACAATGCGGAGCGTTCAGACAGTGTAATATCTGTAGAAATTTCATCTACATTATCTATCTGTACATAACATACAGCTCCCATATGGCCTAAATAAGCCCTTTTTATATCTTCCTCGTTTTCTTTATCTAGAAGGCGAAGAAGCTTAAATTTACGCCTTTTAAATTCGTGTTCTGTTAAATTTTTTGTATAAACCGTATCATTGATTGTAACTTGTTTTTCTTTATTTGGCTGTGCTAAATCTGGTAAAAGCATATAGATGTCTTCACCCATTGGAGAAATATCAACTATTGAAGCAAAAGCATGGTTAAACCAACAAATTTTATTTCCCTTATCAATTAGCGCAGTTGGTATATCATCGCCTATAACCAAAGGCCGCTGACCATTTTTTATATTGGATAAAACGGAATATACGTATTTATCCTTAAGCTTATTGGCGCTAATAAAAAATATATATCCCAGCAATAATATAAATGACAGCGCGGCAAAAAGTATTTTCTCTAAAGTTCTGTCAAGAGAAAAAACAACTGCGACCACTATTATAAAGGACAAAACAAGCAAAAGTATTTTTTTGTCTATTTTTTTAATCAATTTTTTCATAGCTTATTTGAATCCCCTATACTATTAAAAGATTTCCTTACTTTAAATATATACTCAAATATACCCATATACATAAATACATTGTATAAAACCAACCATGCAAAAATCAATATAAAGCGCCTAAAAAAGGTCCCTGCATTTTTTCTCTTTAAAAACCAGCTTGCAAAACTTGCCCCTTCAATAGCTAATATAAATATCAGCCCCGTTATAAGAGTAGTACTTATAGATGCATAGTTTTCCTCATTGATATAAGTTCCGAAAAGAACATATAGTATGACAAACACAATAGCCCATATAAAATTTTTAGGCAGCGTATAATTTTCAAATGAAGGTATTGGGGCTAAGTCTACGCCGCTTTTTTTAAGAAGATAATGGGAGAGCGTATAATTAAACAGCCCGCTTGATAAAATGTACAGGCCCAAAAAGGTCGGAAGATACGATGTAAATATATCTTTTACATAGACCATGGCCATTTGAATAGCATCAGACTGGCTAAGCTGCGTAAAATACTCTAACGTCTTTGTCCCCGCCGTTATCTCCCCTAAATTATAAGCTATCAAAAACGCATTCGCACTTTCTTGGTTTTTTACAAACGTCTTTTGCGTTAAATCAATAAAATAAGTAAGCAAATCCGAATTGAATTTAAAGTTAACGTATATGATAAAAAATATAATGCTTAAAGCTATCGCGGCCATGGAAATCAAGACCGATTCAAACATACGAAGGCGTTTTTTTAAGCATATGGTTACAGCAATAGCAGGAGGTAAAAAATTTAAGATTATAAACATGCCTGCCGTAAACCCATAAAAAACGAATGCCGTTATAGCACCAAATGAAAACGTTATAAGTGAATATACGCAACCTCTTTTTACGGCTATATATATAGCAGGTATTGGCACTAATAATAGGCTTAATGGAAATATAGCTTCCAGCCAAACTAGTACTCCAGTTAAAATGCCGGCAGCTAAAAATTCTAAATTAAATTGTTTTAATTTGTTCTCCAACCCCTGCCTCTTCTTAATTTAAAAATTTAAGCTGTTTAATTTTAAGGAAGACCTTTATTTCCCCATTTATTAATATCAATTAAAAAGTATTTAGTTTATTATATCAGTTCTCATATAAGAGCGCAAAACCTCGGGTACGGCAACACTGCCATCCTTATTCTGGTAATTTTCAAGTATAGCTGCAACCGTCCTTCCCACTGCCAAGCCGCTGCCGTTTAGCGTATGCAGGAACCTGGCTTTTGCATTAGCCCCATCTTTAAACTTTATTCCTGCTCTCCTGGCTTGGTAATCCTCAAAATTCGAGCAAGAGGAAATCTCCACATACCTTTGATAGCTCGGCATATAGACTTCTATATCATACGTCTTAGCCGAAGTAAAGCTCATATCTCCGGTAGACAAACATACGACCCTATACGGAAGCTTTAAAAGCTTTAGTATCTTTTCTGCCTGTGCAGTTAACTTTTCAAGCTCTTCATACGAAGTTTCCGGCCGGACAAACTTAACAAGTTCCACCTTGTTAAACTGGTGCTGGCGGATAAGCCCCCTCGTATCTCTTCCGGCGCTTCCCGCCTCTGCACGGAAACATGCGGAATATGCCGTATAATTTATCGGTAGCTTTGAACCGTTAAGTATCGTCTCTCTTAGCATATTGGTCACCGGGACTTCTGCCGTCGGTATCAAGAAATACTCCGTACCAAAAATCTTAAATGCATCCTCTTCGAATTTAGGAAGCTGCCCTGTGCCGACCATGCTTTTCCTGTGGACCATATACGGCGGAAATACCTCTGTAAAACCATCGCCCGTATGTGTATCAAGCATAAAGTTTATCAACGCGCGTTCAAGGCGTGCCCCTAACCCCTTATAATATACAAATCTCGCTCCGGTAGCATTTGCAGCAGCTTTAAAATCTAAAATATCTAGCGCTTCTCCTATGTCCCAGTGCGCTTTAGCCTCAAATGAAAACTTTTTAGGTTCCAAATATTTTCTTATCTCCACATTGTCCGTATCGTCTTTACCGACGGGGACAGATTCATGAGGCATATTCGGAATGGATAAAAGCATATCCAAAATCTGCTGGTTAAGCGTATTTAGTTCTTCGTCTAAACTCTTGATAAGCTCGGATTCTTCTTTCATCTGTGAAAAAAGCGCTTCAACGTCTTTCCCTTGCTTTTTTAAAATCGGGACCTGTTTTAAAGCCTCGTTCTTCTTAGCCTTAAGTTCTTCAACTTTTACTATATTTGCCCGGCGGGATTCGTCTAACTTAAGCAAATTATCAATAACGCAGCTTTTAACGCCCTTTTTCCCAAGGCTTTTTATTACTTCTTCTTTGTTTTCCCTGATCCTTACTATATCTAACAATTTCTTACCTCATTTATATAATTTTTTCTTATGTTTTACTACATCTGATCCGGTGCTTCAATACCGATTAGTTTAAGTGCGGTCTTGATTACCGTTTTAACGCATTTTGTAAGTAATACGCGATTAGCAGTTCCTTTTTCATCTTCATCTATAATTCTATGCTCATAATAATACTTATTGAACGCCTGAGACAAATCCACCGAATATCTGGTTATCAATGATGGCTCGTTTTTCTCCTTTGCCTCGGCAACGGTGCGCGGAAAACTATAAAGCATCTTTAAAACTATAAAAGCTTCGTCGTTATCAAGGCTATAATAATCCCCTTTTTGCTTTATTTCCCCGGCCTTTTTAATAACGCTATTGCACCTTGCGTGGGTATACTGTACATAAGGCCCTGTTTCCCCGTCGAAGTTAAGCGCCCTGTCCCAGGAAAAGACCATATCTTTTATACGGTTATTAAGTAGGGCGTTAAATATAACAGCGCCGACGCCAACCTGAGAAGATACTTTTTCCTTATTTGAAATATCCGGGTTTTTTTCCTCAATAATCTGTTTTGTCTTTTCTATTGCTTTATTTAAAACGTCCTCTAAAAGAACCACTTTGCCTTTTCGCGTAGAAAGCGTGCCGTCTTCAAGAGACACCATGCCAAATGCAACATGTTCTAAATCTTTAGCCCAGTCATATCCTAGTTTTTCAACGACTTTAAACCATTGTTTAAAGTGCAGGTTCTGCTGATATGCAACTACATATAAACACTTATAAAAATTATATTCCTTTTTTCTGTAAAATGCAGCAGCTAAATCACGAGTAGAATAAAGCGTTGCTCCGTCTTTTTTAAGAATCAAGCAGGGAGGCAGCTTATATTCGTCTAGATTCACTACATACGCACCCTGGCTTAACTCAAGCAGGTTTTTTTCTCTTAGTTCGTCTATTACCGTCTGCATCTTGTCGTTATAAAAGCTTTCTCCGGCATAGGAATCAAACTTAATGCCTAAAATATCGTAGACCCTGCTTACTTCTTTTAGCGTTATTTCCTTAAACCATGAAAAAAGCTCAATAGCTTCTTCATCTTTTTCTTCTATTTTTTTAAACCAAGCCCTTGCCTCATCTTCTAAGGACTCGTCCTCTTTAGCGCAATCATGAAATTTGACATAAAGCCTGGTTAGTTCATTAACTCCGCCTTTTTCGACAGACTGTTTGCTGCCCCAGTGCTTATACGCATATATAAGTTTTCCAAACTGGGTACCCCAGTCTCCCAAATGATTAATCGAAACGCACTTATATCCTAAAAAAGAATAGATATTATAAAGCGCATTCCCTATTACCGTAGTAAGCAGATGCCCTATGTGAAAAGGCTTTGCTATATTAATAGAAGAATAGTCTATGCAAATAGTTTTGCCGTTTCCCTCGTTTGAAGACCCGTAAGCCTCGTTTTTGCTTTGTATCTCCTCTAAAACGCTTAAAGTAAACTTTTCCCTGTCTAAAAAGAAGTTTAAATATCCATTTAACTGTTCTACCTTTTCAATATACTCCCCTTTGTCTATATTTTGAGACAGCTCCTTTGCGATTTTGTCAGGCGCACTTTTTAAAACCCTGGACAGCTTGAAACAAGGAAGCGCATAATCTCCCATTTTATAGTCTTTAGGGACTTCTATCATCTCATATATTGAATTAAAGTCCATATTAACTGATTTTGATAATTGTTTTGCTATTTGCTCTTTAAAATCCATAAATTATACCGTCTGCTTTTCATTTTCTAATATTTAAATATACCATATGCAACATGCCTTTTCAATAAATCTTTACCAAGAAAAAGGACTTTTAAGTTTCTGCGTCGAAATAACTAACTAGCAATAAATATTGGAGACTTAAAATCATGAGTACTTCAACGCATCACTATCACAGACAGAGGATGTTTGAAAGAGCAGACAAAACCGGGTTAGATAGTTTTGCTGACCATGAGCTTTTGGAATATATGCTCTTTTTTACTCAAGCCAGAAAAAATACAAATAATATAGCACATGGACTTATAGAAGAATTTGGGAGTTTTGAAAATGTGCTGGATGCAAATTTTTTCGACCTGCAAAAAGTTTCAGGAGTCGGGCCTAATAGTGCGCGTTTCTTAAACCTTTTTTTATATGTTTTAAAACGGTATAATTCAAACAAAACCCGCCCAAAGCAAAGAATTACAAACGTACGTGAAGCTGGTGAATATTTATCTGCAGTTATGATGCATTCTAATAAAGAGGAAGTTTATATCCTGCTGTTAGATGTTAAATCAAGAATAATCCGCTTAAAGTGCATCGCGCAGGGAACTATAGACGAAGTTCCCCTTTACGTAAGGGAAGTCGTCGCAGAGGCTATACGCTCAAACTCCAAAAAAGTGATACTTGCGCATTGTCATCCAAATGGTTCTTTTAATGCATCTAAAAATGATATAGACTTAACAATAAGCCTTAATAAGGCTTTGTCTACAGTCAATATATCTTTGCTGGATCATATAATAGTCAGTAAAGAAGGCTATGCAAGCATCTTAGCCAATATACAGCTAAAAGCCCATAATGGCTCTAAGGATATTTTATCGCAATATGAAATCGATTACGAACTTTAAAAGTTTAAATAAAAATATACTTTTTGTTATATTATGGACGGTGGTCTCCGCTTTGGCGGCGTTTATCGTTTATTTTTGTTTTTCTTTTTCCGTTATGATGGGGTATACAAACCTTCCTTGCGCTATAACTAAAGCAGACTGCATAATAGTTCCCGGAACTACCGGCGGAACGGACATATTATATTCACGTTGCGAAAAGGCGGCTGAAATTTTTAAAGGCGGTTACTCTGGCTATATAATAGTAAGCGGATGTTATGATGAAAATATATGTAAGACCGAAGCTCAAAGCGCATGTGATATGCTTACCGGCTTAGGTGTGCCTAAAGACAGCATAATACTTGAAACAAAAGCAGCCAATACGTGGGAAAACTTTATATTTGTGAAAGAGATAATGGAGAAAAACGGTTTTTCTTCTTCTATACTAGTGTCAAACGATTTTCACTTGCTAAGGTGCATAAGTGTAGCGCGTAAACTTGGATATTTTGATATGACAGTAGTCTCAATGCCGACAGATAAAGAATTTTTATGGTATTTAAGGCTGAGGGAATGCCGCGGGATTATGTTTTATGCTCTGTCTCAGCGCTTTTAATATTAGTTTTACCTTTCCAATTCAAATATTCAGATAAATTCTCCCCATCTTGAAAATAATTTACAAGCATTTCTATTTCATATACGCTTTTAGGGTTTAAAACGTGTTCAACTTGCTCTACTTCGATAAATTTGAGTTTATCGTCTTTATCATCCGACAAAAGGGAGAAAAAATCTGAAACCACTTTATGCCGCCAAAGAAGATATGCCCCCTGCTCTTTCCCTCTCTCTGTCCCCTTTATTATCCCGTATTTTTCATAGCTTATAAAACCTTTTTCACTTAGCTTTGCCGCCATTTTGGAAGCAGACGGCGGTTTTACGTTTAAATTTTTAGCAAGCTCGTTGATACGCACATAGCCTTTTTCCCCTATTTCACGGTAAATCATCTCAAGATAGTCTTCAAGAGATGGGGAAAGCACTTTATTTTCCCTGTTCTTTAGTTCATAACCGCGCACTGTATAAAAATCGTTCAAAAATTTCACCCCTTTAATAAATTATATGCATGAACACCTGTTTATTACATTGCATATATTAGCCTAGGGAAACTTTTCCGTTTATATATACAGAAAGGAGTTTATTTATGGATGTAAATCCTTCACTTTTAAGCCTTCCAATAGGCGGCAGGGCCCAGGTCAAGTCCCTTGCCTCAACCGGCTCTAAACGAAGGCGTATGCTAGACTTAGGCTTTGTTTCCGGCAGCATTGTCGAAACTTTACTTAAAAGCCCATCAGGAGACCCGAAAGCATACCTTATCAAAGGTACTGTCATTGCCCTTAGGGAAGATGACGCAAAAGATATATTTATACAATTATAAATAATTTAAATTTATGTTAAATACGTTTAACAATTTTTATATATTTTTTAGGAGGTAATAATGGGGCTGACACATAAATCAACGGGAACTTCCGTGCTATCCGGAGAATTAGACATAGTTAAAACCACTCCGGATGATAAAGTTATAGCGCTTTGCGGAAATCCCAATGTAGGAAAAAGCACAGTTTTCAATCAACTCACCGGCTTAAACCAACATACCGGAAACTGGCCGGGAAAAACTGTAGCAAATGCTCAAGGCAGATATGTCCACCAGGGCTTTAACTTTATACTGGTGGACCTGCCTGGTACATATTCTTTAATGGCGACATCTGTAGAAGAAGAAATAGCCCGGGATTTCGTATGCTTTTCTTCCCCCGATACTACAGTTATAGTTGCAGACGCAACATGCCTTGAGCGAAACTTAAACCTTGTTTTGCAGGTAATAGAACTAACTGATAATGCAATACTTTGCTTAAATATTTTAGACGAAGCCAAAAAGAAAAAAATAAACATAAATTTAAAAAAATTAGAATCTTCTCTTGGCATACCTGTTGTTGGGTGCAGTGCACGAAGCGGGGATGGGTTAGATAAATTAAAAGAAGAAATCTATCTGCTTTCCCATGGCTTGAAACAATCTATTCCTAAAAAACTTACATACTCACCGCCAATCGAGACAGCAATAAATATAATCAAGGAAAGCCTAAGCGGAATTGAAAATATAGACCGGCGTTTTACAGCTATAAAGCTGCTGGATTGCGATGAAAAATACATCTCAACAATCAATAAGAACTTAAAACTAAATCTGCTCAATACAGATAAAGTCAAAACTGCCATAAAAGAAGCAAAGGCTTACCTTCTAAATGAAAATATAGATAAAGAACAGGTCCACGATCTAATAGTCTTTAAAATCGCTAACGAGGCGGAAAAAATCTACTTAGACTGTGTTACTTTAAAAAATGAAAACTACCTTAACCGCGATAAAAAAATAGATAAAATACTAACCTCTAAATTAACCGGAATACCTATAATGATAGCGCTTCTAGGGCTTATATTTTATATAACGATAGTGGGCGCAAATTATCCCTCCCAACTGCTGTCCAGCGCTTTTTCCTTTATACAGGGAAAACTCACATTGTTTTTTACAAGTATAAATGCACCGGATTGGGTAAACGGCATTTTAGTGCTTGGGATGTATAGGACGCTTGCCTGGGTCGTCGCCGTTATGCTGCCGCCTATGGCCATTTTCTTTCCGCTGTTCACTCTCTTAGAGGATTTAGGGTATCTGCCAAGAGTGGCTTTTAATATGGATAAGTTCTTTAAAAAAGCCTGTTCCCATGGTAAACAGTCCTTAACCATGTGCATGGGCTTTGGATGCAACGCATGCGGTGTTATAGGCTGCCGTATAATAGAATCTCCGCGGGAGAGGCTAATAGCAATATTAACCAACAATTTCGTTCCCTGCAACGGGCGTTTTCCAACGCTTATAGCCATTATAACTATGTTTTTCGCCGGCGGCGTAGCCATGTCTTTTCAATCTGTAGTATCAACAGGCATACTTACCGCTTTGATAATATTCAGCATATTGATGACCTTATTCGTATCTAAAATGCTGTCTAAAACTATCTTAAAGGGCTATCCCTCGTCTTTTGCGCTCGAGCTGCCGCCATATAGGCGGCCGCAGATAGGAAAGATTTTAGTCCGCTCGCTGTTAGACAGGACGCTTTTCGTACTACGCCGGGCCATTGCCGTTGCTGCACCTGCCGGGCTTATTATCTGGCTGCTTGCCAACCTCAATGTAGAGGGCGTAAGCCTTTTAAACCACTGTACCGGGTTTTTGGACCCGTTTGCCAGATTAATAGGGTTAGACGGCGTTATTTTAATGGCGTTTATCTTAGGCTTTCCGGCCAATGAAATAGTCTTTCCCATAATCATCATGGCGTATATGTCTACCGGAAGCTTGACAGAACTAGATAGTATAAGCCAGCTAAGAGACCTGCTCGTTGCAAACGGGTGGACCTTTGTAACGGCTATCTGCACAATGCTTTTTTCCTTGATGCATTTCCCATGTGCAACTACCTGCCTAACGATAAAAAAAGAGACCCAAAGTGCAAAGTGGACTTTTTTATCAGCCGCTATTCCAACTGTTTTAGGCCTAATTATATGTTTTATCGTTGCAAATGTTTTTAGGCTTCTTAAGATATAGCAAAAAGCGCTCCTAAAACGGAGCGCTTTTAATTTCACTAAAACTTATAAATTTATCCTTATGTCTTTTCCTTCGAGAATATAAACGCAGGAATTCTTTTTATCTGCAATCCGAGAAAAGACTGCCTCGGTATACCTGTCTTTTAAGCCCTGAAGTGTTGCGTTAGACGCTATGAACGTATACTTTTTTAATCTCAGTCTTTCGTTTAACAGGTTGAAGAAATATTCAACCGTAACGTTTTTGGTAACTGGCTCGCTTGCAAGGTCGTCTATGAAAAGACACGTAGCATCGAAATATGCATCTATATCGTTTTCCTCTCCCAAACGGTTTTTGTGAAAATCGTTAAACATCTTATAAGAAGATGTAAAAACACATGTAAGGTCTTTGCTAAATTCCCTTAAAAGGCACTTTAGTAAAAATGTCTTCCCCAGGCCGGTGCCACCTAAAAAAATCAGAGTATGCTGCTTGTTGTCAGGATAATCCTTTACATATTTTAAAAGCCTGTCCCTTATCCTTTCCATCTGTTCTCTTTGGGACAGTTTACCCGATTTTTGATCTGAAAAGAGGTTTAAATCAAACGATTCAAAGCTCTCGTTTTTTTCAATTGAATATTCCCTGAACCGGCGCTCATTTAATTTTTTTTCAAAGCACGGGCACTTTATGTTTTTCGGTTTGTCTATATATCCTGTATCCTTGCACTTGTTACAGGTATAAATTGGGTTTAGATAACCTTTTTCAAAAGTCTTTAATATGTCTTCCCTTTCACGGTAAAGCTTTAAAAGAGTTCCTTCTAGTTCCTGCCTGTTCTCACTGCCCCTTAATATACTATGGGCAAGGGCATCTCTAACTTTTAATATCTCATTTTCTAAAGCTAATAGCCTTGGCTGCTCTTTATAGGCGGTTTTAAGCCTGTTTTTGTATTCCTGCCCGTTTTTATAGCGCGTATCTTCATATTCCATTAAAATATCAGCATATGCTTCGTTCATTCGTCTATCTCCTCGTCTGCCATTAAATCAACAGCAATCTTATTTAAGTCTTCTTTTTCATATTCACGCGCTATTAATTTTTCTTTTGCACTATTAGTTGACTTTTTAAAAGCGGCCTTTAATGCCTGGTCTACGGTCAAAATACCTTCGTTTTTCCATATGCCCAAAAGATGCTCTAAGTATTTATAAGGAGACTGTGTATCCTGGCTCTTTTTAGCGGCAAGCAGTATAACCTCATGTGAAAAGCCCTGTTCCCGCCACTTTTTATATTTAATCCTGTCCTGTTCGGACGGCATCTTATTAATCCCGATATTTTTAAATACTTCTTTTAAAAGATTATTTTGCTCTAAAACGCCTTTATCTACCTTTTCTATTTCAGGCAGTTCAAATAATTTTTGCTTTTTCAGGTTTTCAAGTATTTTATCTACATACGCAAGAGAAGGTTTTGAGTTCTTGCTTGCGATAGACGCCGCATGTAAAATAACTTCCTGGCTGAATCCATACTGATCCGTCCATTTACGGTAATATTTCTTATGTTCCAAAGTAATTGTCTGCGTTGCTATCCCTATCCTCTTTAATATCGCCCTGATTTTTTGTGATTGTTTTGCAGTTATCAGGTTAAAATCCTTTACTTCCCTCGTCTTTATCGCGCCGTTTTCATGCATGTTTTTCAAAATACCGTCTAAATACTTAAGGCTTGGGGTAGATGCAGAAGTCGTACAGTCGCATGCCGCCTTGATAGCGTCAAGTGAAAAACCCCATTCCTTGGTCCATTTATTGTAAAGCGCTATTTCGGCCTGGGAGGGGAGGCGGTTTATCATACCCAAATGATCCAGGACTTTTCTGCAGCCGTTTAAATAAAGGTCCTGCTTGTCTATTTTCTGCACTGCATCCTCTATCGTAAAAATGCCTTCCTGAGACCATGCCTTTGCTACTTTTTCTATATAAGCAACGGAAACTGCATTGCCTTTTTTCTTTATGCAGTATTCAAGCAGTAAAAGCACCACATCTTTTGGAAGCCCGAATATATCCGTAAAGTCGTAGATTCTCATATATTCGTTGGAGTTAAGGATCCTCATGCCAAATATACGCTGCAGCGTCTCGTTGTATCCGGCCTGTGTGTAAAGATTATCTTCTTCTTTTTTATCTTTTTTCAGTATAAATTCGAATTTGACCGTCTGGTCGTTTACAATGCGGAGTATCCCTTTTTGCTGCCAATATTCTAAAGCATTTAATACGTCGTTAAAGCTCATGTTAAGCAGACGGCAAAAATCATCGAAATTGGCGTTGCCTTCAGATAAAAAAGCATATGCGCATGCATATATCTTTACATATTCTGCCGGAGCATCAAGAAAATACCCTGAAATAAGCCCCTTTAACTGCTGAGTTGCTATAATATTCTCTTGTGCATCACTTAATGTTGGCTGTTGCATCGTTTTATCCTTTATGTTTTCTTTTGTTAAGTATCTTAAAAATCTTTAAAAATGTCTTTAGCGTGTTTTATAAGTATATCTTTTTTGTTTTGCGTAGGGTCTTTTATGCAGATAAAAAGTAATTCCCGCTTTATCTTCCCAATGTGGCGCCCTGCAGATATATCAAGAGCGTCCATAATATCCTGGCCTGTTATGTTAAGGTCGCTTTCGCTAAACGGCGCGCCTTCATTAAGCATTTTGCCTAAAGCTTTTGGCCATATTCCGTTTTGCAATTTAGCTTCTTTTAGTAAACAAAGCCTTAAAAACTGTTCTTTTCCAACTGCTGCGGCAGCTTTTCTTATGTTTGGTTCATCGTCTGCTATATTTAAATGTTTTATCAATTCACAAACTGTTTTAATTGTCTTATTGTCAAACCTTAGGTCTTTAAGATGGCTTGCCGCCTCTTTTTCCCCGGCAAATGCAAAGAATGCGGCAAGGCGTGTATATAAATCCGCCTCTTTAAGCCTAAGCAGTATATTATAATCAAAAGAATTTTCGTTAAATCCAGTAAATATATATTTAAATGCATGTAGCTTAAAAAGCAAATCAATGCCTTTTTTAACAGGCGAGACAGAGCTTTTTATTTTATACCTAAGGTCAGACAAAAGTATTTTTACAAATTCATCTCTAATGCGCTCTTTTGAGATGTCTTTAAGTAAAAAAGCCTTTTCCTTTGCTTTTTTAAACAAACCATCTTCTATACTAAAATTAAGCTCGCATGCAAAGCGCACCATCCTTAGAATCCTTAGCCCGTCGTCTTTTATCGTCTTATCTGCTTCCTTTTGGCAGGCCGCTATTAACTTTCTTTTTATATCACTTCTGCCGCTTTTTAACGGATCTGATATCTCCCCTGTATTAACGTCTTGATAAAGCGCATTTATCGTAAAATCACGCCTTAGCGCATCTTCTTTCATATCGTCGGTAAATACTACCTTTTTAGGGCGGTGCTCCCCGCCGGCAGAATAATAGTCTTTCCTGAATGTCGTGTGCTCAAAGGTATTTTTTCCATTTTTTACCAAATGTATCTCGACTGTGCCTAAGTCAGGAGCCTTTTCAATGACTTTTAAACCGCTTTTTCTGCAGATAGCTTTAACTTCGTCAGGGCGCGCGCAAGAGCAAACGTCCAGATCGCCTTCAAAAATAGACATTATGCTGTTTCGCACATATCCGCCGACTAAGAAAAGGGAAAACCCCTCTTTTAAAAAGTATCCGCCAAGTTCACTTAAAGCCGGCGAGACCACCATACGCTCATTCAATTTTTAAAGCGTCCTTCCTTCAAACACATATTCGGCATTTCCGGTCATGAATACTTTGTTTTCCTGTTCATAATTTATATGAAGCTTACCGGCTGATAGCATTACATCAACTTCTCTTCCGGTTTTTCCAAGTATAGAGCTTGCCACTACGCTGGCACAGGACCCTGTGCCGCAGGCAAGTGTCAGCCCTGCTCCTCTTTCCCAAGTCCTTACATGTATCGTCCTATTATCTATTATCTTAACGAAATTGACATTTGTTTTTCTAGGGTAAGCTTTGTTTGTTTCTATTTTAGGCCCTAATTCACAAACTTCTTCATCACTTATCTCATCTCTAAATATCATGGTATGCGGAACTCCCATCAAAAGGGAGGAGACCTCAATATCCCGCCTGTCAACATCGATATTCGTGCATAATGCACTACCCGTACCAATCATCGGGATCTTTTCCCTGTCGAAATAGGGGCTGCCCATGTCTACTTTTACAAGCGTCTGCCCTGCTTCTTCAACGATTTCAGGGCTCATTATCCCGGCCAAAGTTTCAACGGTCATAACCTTGCTTGAAACTATGCCCCTGTCATAAACGTACCTTGCAAAACAACGTATCCCGTTTCCGCACATCTCGGCTTCGGATCCGTCCGCATTTATTATGCGCATACGCGTATCAGCTTTATCTGATTTACAGACAACTATAATACCATCCGCCCCTATATTCAAACGGCGGGTACATAGCCTCTTTGAAAGCCCGCTTAAATCTATTCCTTTTTCATCTTCGATGATAATAAAATCGTTTCCAAGACCTTGCATTTTTGTTATGTTCATAGCTAATTTTCCTTTATATTTAGTATAAAATTGTTAAAAATATTATACCATTAATCATGTAAAACTCAAACTTAAGTTTTCCTGTACATTTTTATTTATTTATAGTATGATATAATGAGTTTTTTATTATAAAAGGTGAAAATATGTATCTTATTATCGCAAACCCAGTGGCTGGTAAAGGCCGGTCCTTAAAAACGCTTTCACTTGCAACAAAGCTTTTAGATAAAGCTTGCGCTAAATATAAAATCATAAAAACTAGATACCCTGGCCATGCAACTCAAATTGCCAGCGATGCCGTTAAACGTGGGGAAAAAAATATTTTGGCTCTCGGAGGGGACGGTACTGTACTTGAAGTGGCAAAGGGCCTTTTAAATACAGACTCGGTTTTAGGCATAATTCCAGGCGGAACGGGAAACGATTTTATAAGATCATTAAACGTCTCAAATAACCTCGAGGCGGCAATTGAAAATATTTTAGCCGGTAATACTAAAAAAGTAGACGTTGGCATGGCTAACGACAATTATTTTTTAAACGTCGCAGGTACCGGGTTCGACGTATGTGTAGTTGAATACACTAAGAAAACTAACCGCTTTTTTACCGGTATGCCAGCTTACTATCTGGCAGTTTTGATATCCATACTTAAATACAAAGGGCAGACTATGACAATAGTTGCAAACGGCCAGTCTATAACCAAAAAACTAATGCTCATTGCAATCGCCAACGGTAAACAATATGGCGGCGGAATGAAAGTTGCCCCTATGGCAAAACCAGACGACGGCATATTCCATATCACGACGATAGACATGCCTTCTAAATTAAAGATACTCTTTATGCTTCCCCGCTTTATTAAAGGGCAACACGAAAAATTTACGGAAATCAAATCCTTTGTGTGCGATGAAATAGAAGTCTTATGTGAAAATACCCTTTCTATAAACATGGACGGCGATTTGATCGGGACAACCCCTGTAAAATTTAAATTATTAAAAAGTGCGCTCAATGTATTTTCACCGGTATAATAAATACTTTTAAAAAAAGTTAGAATAAAACAAACCTCTTTTGTAAATAAATTATATAAGAGGTTATTTTTTATGAAGAAAATCGGGTATATCAAAGGTTTGGAAAAATACGCGACGCAACTAGAAGAATTTGGGTTTGAATTGTTCCCATATGAAAGCGGAATGCCTTTCGATGCACTTATATATAGCGAAAGTGAAAATACAAACCTCTTTTCTACTATATCTGTTGATAAAAAGCCTCTTTTTTTATTAAATGTCCGTAACAAGTCTGTTGTAACTTCTGCTGAAATACTAAAAAACCAGCTGTATTCCTCAATGTTTTAATCGCTTTTTTCCGTGCGTTGTACTATAATATAAAAAAGTCCAATCGATAATTTATCTGAGGTTTTTTTATATGTACATAAAAAATTACGCCGAAGTTAAAAAAAATAGAGTAAAAAAGAAAAAGAAACGTTTGATTTTTTTTATTTCTTTGGCCGTTCTTGCCGCTGTGCTTCTTATTATTGGTATAACTATCTTTAAAAGTTCAAATCCAAAAGACCTTTTAAAGACAATGCCGTTTCAAACGGCAACCTCGTCTATTTACAATAAAAAAGGCATAATGTATGCTTCCGACGATGCTTTAATATGCATAAACAGCTCGGGAAAGCAGCTCTGGTCTTCACAATTGTTTGCATCCGGAGTTTCGCTTTTTGCGTCGGATAATTATGTAGTTGCTTTTAAGGAGCAAACTATTCAGGTCTTTAAAAGCAATGGGGATTCTATGTTTACTAAAAATATAGGGCAAAATATTGTAAAAGTAATATGCGGCAAAAATTCTATCGGTGTCTTTTATTCGGTGACTTCTGACTCTGAAACAGAACAGACTCAAAATTACCTTTTGGTTTTAAACCTCTCAGGAGATGAAATCGAGACTATTGACTTTGAAGATCAAAACATTTTAAAATACGACTTTTATTCTGATGACGATGAATTATGGACATTATCCCTTGATACATCCGGTGTAACGCCTGTATCTGAAGTAGTCACATACAAACCCGGCAAAGCAGTTACAGGTAATATCCAATTTACAGAAAACATAGTAGAAGATGTATACTTTAATGATAGTTACATGTATGTACTTACAACCAATTATTTAAGCACATACGATTTATACGGTTCAATACAAAATACTATACTAATATATGGCTGGCATTCAGACTGTATCTCCGTGATAGACGGTTCACCCAGGTTTATGTGCTTAAAACGCTCTGAAGACGAGCATACTATGATGCGTATAATAACACCGGGCGTTTCCGACACACAAATAAACCTGCCTGGTGGCATTAAGAATATAACCGTTTACAAAAATAAGATATACTTGATAGGTTTAAATAAAATATATAAGTATGATATTTCTGGAACTCAGGAAAAGGCTATTACGCTGCCCTATACGTATGAAAGTATACGTATAACCGGACAGGATTACGTACTATTTTCCAAGGGAGATAAAGTGTATTCTTACCCTCTCTCATAGTAAATAAACGAAAAAGGAAGAAAATATGAATTTTATCGATCTCTTTATAATATTATTATTGGCGTTCGGTGTTATAAAAGCAATACATAAAGGCTTTTTAAACACTTTCTTTGGATGTATAGCTGTAATATTGGCAATACTGTTAAGCCTTATTACATATCCTATTTTATCAAGCATATTAAATTCGCAGAAAAATGTAAGCAACGCTTTAATGCTATATGTAGAAGGTTCAAACAGGCTGGATTCGGTAGAAAGCCAGCATTTGGATATTGAAACTACTGAGGACAGCGAACTTATGAGCGTTATAGATGAAGCAAGTTTTCCGGCGCCTTATTCAAATATTATAAAAAACAATATACATTATCGTGTTTTTTCCAAAAATGAAATATATACACTCGGCGAATATGTAGATAAAACACTCGCCTGCGCCCTTTTAAATACTGTATGTTTCTTACTTCTCTTCTTTATTTACTATTTAGCTATGCGGTTTATAATAAATATCATGGACCATCGCAAAGGCTTTTATGTGCTTAAAAAGCACGAAGCTCTTTTTGCAGGAGCTGCAGGCGCCTTGCTTTATTCACTCCTGTTGTCCGTATTCTTCCTGCTGGTATCTGTTGGGCTGGTTACGGCAAACGTGTCCCAGCTGACACAATATGTTTCCTCTTCCTTGCTGGGCTCGCTTTATTACAAGGTAAATGCCTTTGTATTCTTAATAAGTGGAACAATTTAATAAACTAAACTATCAAAAAAGCCGCTAAAAGCGGCTTTTTTAAATGTTTCACATGAAACATTTACATTTTACTCTTTAACAAACATATCATAGAGCCCCTGTAACTGCTCCATCGAATAATATTCTATTACTATCTTTCCTTTATCCTCTTTGCCTACTATTTTAACCTTAGTTCCAAGCGCATCACGTATTTTTTGCTGTACGTCTATTATTTCTTTAGAAGCATGCTCTTTTTTCGGCTTTGCTACAGGCCGCTTCTTGTCCTGTGATGCAATAAAATCCTCTATCTGGCGTACAGACAAGCCTTCTTTTACAATACGCTGAGCTAATTCAAGTTTAATTTCGTCCGGTACAACTACCAGGCAACGTGCATGTCCTGCACTTATTGCCCCGCTTCTTATAAGTTCAAGTATCTGAGACGGAAGTGTCAGCAGCCTTAATATATTTGCCACTGCGCTTCTTGATTTCCCTATCCTCTCCGATACTTGTTCCTGTGTCATGCCGTGATCCGTCATTAAAAGCCTTATTGCCGCTGCCTGCTCGACTGCATTTAAGTCTTCCCTTTGGATATTTTCAATAAGCGAAAGTTCCATGACTTCTTTATCATCTATATTTCTTATAACTACCGGAACAGTTTTAAGCCCGGCAAGTCGAGCGGCCCTGTATCTTCTTTCCCCGGCAATAATCAAATACCTGCCGTCATCTTTTCTTACTACTATAGGCTGTACTATGCCATGCAGGCGAATGGAATCCGCAAGTTCTTTTAACTTGTTTTCGTCAAAAAACTTTCTCGGCTGGTTTATCTGCCTGTCTATCAGCATTACGTCTATTTCCTGTACTTCATTATCCTTTTTTCTTGTAGTAACTTCGATATTTTCATTTAAAAGAGCGCCTAAGCCTCTTCCTAGACTACGCCTTTCCATCATATATCCCTACTTTCTGATAATAGTTCTTTTGCTAGATTGATATAAGCCTCTGCACCTAAGCATTTAGGGTCGTATTTTATTATCGGCAGACCAAAACTAGGTGCCTCTCCAAGCCTTATGTTCCTTGGAATTATAGTCATATATACTTTGTTCTTGAAAAACTTCTTTACTTCTTCAGTAACCTGAATGGATAGGTTTGTCCTTCCGTCGAACATGGTCAAAACAACACCTTCTACTTCCAGGCTTGGGTTTATCTGCTTTTTCACAAGCCTGATTGTATTCATTAGCTGAGACAGGCCTTCTAATGCAAAGTATTCGCATTGTATGGGGACTAGTATCTTATTGGCTGCGCAAAGTGAATTAACTGTCAAAAGCCCTAGAGAAGGGGGGCAGTCTATAAATGCGTAGTCATATTCATCTTTTAGCGTTTCAAGTGCTTTTTTCAATATGTATTCCCTTGCCATCACAGGAACCAATTCAATTTCTGCACCTACAAGATTGATATTCGCCGGTACGATGTCCAGCCTTTCTTGGACTGTATGCAATATCGTATCTTTTATGTCTACATCATTTAATAAAATATCGTAAGCGGATTTTTCTACTTCAGCTTTGTCTATTCCAAGACCACTTGTAGAATTCCCCTGCGGATCACAATCCAATAATAATACTCTCTTGCCGCAATCAGCAATACACGCACTTAGATTTATTGCTGTTGTAGTCTTTCCTACTCCGCCTTTTTGATTTGCAATCGCAATTACCTGCATTTGTACCTCCGAAAAATGTTTCATGTGAAACATTTATATTTTTATTAAATTATACTTCATTTTTCCAGTTAATTAAAGAAAAAAAACGGGCGATGTGTAAAATTTTTCTACACATCGCCCTATAAGTAGGGGTATTGGGGACTAATTAATATATGGCATTTGGCATTACCATAAGCCATTTACTTTGCTATGGTGATATTTATCCTTAACTTTTTGCTCATATCTTCCGTATCATAGGATATATCTGCTCCCGTTTCCTGCATTTTTTTTATTATTTTCTTAATGGTATTTAAATATACTTTATAATCTTTCATTATATAAAAGACATTCTGGCTGTTTTTATTCCTTCTAGGCAGCTCTCCGTACATGCGCTGCAAAGTCTTTTCCACCAAGTCTTCCGACTTTTTAACCGAAAGACTTTGTTCACATATTATCTGTATTAACTTCAATTGCTCTTGTTCGTCGTGCAGCCTTAAAAGCGCCCTTGCGTGCCGCTCTGTTAAATGCTCTTTAAATATCCTGTCTTTAACTTTAGTCGACAGTTTTAAAATGCGCAGTTTGTTTGCAATTGTAGACTGATTCTTACCAAGCTTTACTGCCAGCTCCTCCTGAGTAAATCCATGGTCCCGCAAAAGATTCAAATAACCTTCTGCTTCTTCAAAAAAGTGAAGATTCTCCCGCTGAAGGTTTTCTATCATTGCGATCATCGCACTGTCCTGTTCTACCGCAGAAAAAACAATGGCGCGTATGGTTGTAAAGCCAGCCAAATGCGCCGCACGGAATCTTCTTTCTCCCGCAATAAGTTCATATCTTCCAGCACCCATTTTCCTCACGCTTATGGGTTGAAGCAATCCATATTGCTTTAGAGACGCTGCCAGTTCTTCGAGTGCTTCTTGGTTAAACATTTTTCTCGGCTGATATGGATTCGGACGTATCATTTCGAGGGGTATGGTCTCAAGTTTTGCATCCGCATTTATATTGTCAATGTTCTCATCAAAATCCTGTGGTACCTTACAAAACTTTAGCATCGTATTTTACCTCCCTTTACCTTGCTTGTCCATATTATACTTTAGTAAAAATACGAAAAAAAGGGCCTTCGCCCTTATGTTATAAAACAAATCATAATAGTATAAAACTTCTTATAAAACGACAAGCATTTTTTTATCAAAGCGGCTTTGATTTTATCTTTGAGAATATTCTTGGATATTTTTTCTGATTTTTCCCAATCTTTTTAACAACTATTATGCTTCTTTCTATGCCTTCGATCGCGATATTATGTACTCCCTCAATTCGCGCATTTAATTCTTTAAGTGCGCTGGAAGCCTCTTTGATTTCATCCACTCCCTGAGATTTATAAGCTAGAAACAACCCGCCCGTTTTAACATAGGGGAGGCATAACTCTAGCAACACGTTTAATCTGGCAACGGCTCTTGATACTACCACGTCGAACTTTTCCCTGTAACTTAAATCATGTGCCAATACTTCGGCTCTTCCTGTTATACATTTGACATCTATCCCAATATTATTCGTTATGGTTCGAACTATATTGATTTTTTTCTCAGTAGAATCCAAAACTGTCATTTCTATGTCTTTAAAAAAGATCTTTATAGGCACTCCCGGGAAGCCGGCGCCGGTGCCTATGTCGAGCACCCTGTCTCCTTTCTTAAAATTCAAAAACGAAAATATTAAAAGGCTGTCTGCAAAGTGCTTGACTATTGCATCGTCTTCATCTAGTATCCTGGTTAAGTTGACCGTCTTGTTTGCTTTTACAATCTCTTCAAAATACTTTTCGAATAAAAAAAGTTGTTCCTCTTGCGTTTTTACGTTGATTTTAAGCAATACATTTGAAAGTTTATCTGTAAATTCAGACATTGGCTTTTCTCCTGGACAAATAAACTATGAGCACTGAGATATCCGCCGGCGATACACCGGATATCCTACCAGCCTGCCCTAGATTTTCAGGCTTAACGGCATTTAATTTTTGCCTAGACTCAAGCCGCAGACCTGGTATAGTAGAGAAATCTATATCAGATGGTATCACCTTTTTTTCCAGGTTTTTAAAATGATCTATTTGGCGCTGCTGCTTTTTTAAGTAACCCTCATATTTTATCTCTGTTGCCGCCTCGGATAACACTTCATCGTTAAAGCCGGATAACTCATCTAAAAGCGGCAATAAATCCGTATAGCTTATCTGCGGCCTCTTTAAAAGTTCTTTGGCCTTTGTGGGTGCCATTAGTTCCGCCTCGCCTTTTCTCTTTAAAAGCTCATTTATGCTTTTTAGAGACAAGTTCCTTTCGCGAAAGACTTTAGAAGCTTTCTCCATTGCTTCACGTTTATTCATAAATGCATCGTAACGTTTATCATCTACAAGGCCTACCCTTCTTCCCATTTCTGTCAACCTCATATCCGCATTGCCCTGCCTTAAATACAGCCGGTACTCTGCCCGCGCCGTCATCATACGATACGGCTCTTTAGTCCCTTTTGTGATAAGGTCATCTATCAATACACCGGCATAAGCGTTTGACCTATCTAATATAATAGGTTCTTCGCCTTTTATATACATGCTTGCGTTTATACCTGCGATTATACCCTGTGCCGCAGCCTCTTCGTATCCGGAAGTACCGTTAATTTGCCCGGCCATAAAAAGCCCGGGTATGTCCTTTGTCTCAAGAGATGCTTTAAGCCTCTTTGAATCTATGGCATCATATTCTATTGCATAAGCCGTACGTGTGAATATGACGTTTTCCATCCCCCGTACAGAACGGTATATTTTAAGCTGCACCTCTTCCGGCAGGCTGGAGGACATTCCCTGCACGTACATTTCGCTGGTACTTTTACCCTCCGGCTCTAAAAACAGCTGATGCCGTACCTTGTCCGGAAATTTAACGACTTTGTCCTCGATAGAAGGGCAGTATCTTGGCCCGGTACCTTCTATCATCCCGCTAAACAGTGGGCTTCTATGTATATTTTCACGTATTATATTATGTGTTGTTTCATTCGTATAAGTAAGATAGCAGACTTCCTGGTCTCTAAATATCTTAGGCGACATAAATGAAAACGCATATCCCGCTTCATCGCCTCTTTGTATCTCCATTTTGGAAAAGTCTAGGCTCCGCCTGTCTACCCTTGCCGGCGTTCCCGTTTTAAAGCGCTGAAGGGAAAAGCCTAATTCAATTAAAGAATTACTAAGGCTGTTTGCGCCGAAAAATCCGGCGGGCCCGCTCTCAAGAGCCGTCTCGCCGACTATTATCCTGCTTTTTAAATATACCCCGGTGCAAAGAATAACTGTGTGCGCATATATTTTTGCTCCTAAAGTCGTTATTATCCCGCTTACTTTGCCGCCTTTAACCATGATATGTGCAGCCTCGGCCTGGCGGATCTCTAAATTATCCGTTCTTTCAAGGGTGCTTTTCATATATGTATGATATTGCTTTTTATCCATCTGCGCACGAAGGGATTTTACTGCTTCTCCCTTAGAGGTGTTCAGCATTTTTATCTGGATAAAAGTCTCATCAGATGCTTTTCCCATTTCCCCGCCAAGAGCATCGATTTCCCGTACCAAATGCCCCTTGGACGTTCCGCCGATCGCAGGGTTGCATGCCATCAATGCAACGGAATCCAAATTTATGGTCAGCATAAGCGTTTTCATATTAAGACGGGCGGCAGCAAGGGCCGCTTCACAGCCCGCATGTCCTGCACCCACAACTATTACATCGTATGTCCCATAATCATAAGTCATTTTTATTTCCCCAAACAAAAGTTAGTAAATATCTTGTCTATAATTTCTTCTGTAATATTTTCACCGGTTATTTCACCCAGACAATTAAGTGCATCCAGTATATTTATCGATATAACGTCTAGCGGAAAATCGCCCAGCGCTGCTATAGCCTCATTCAAATTATCCCTTGCCAAGGAAAGAGAGTTTTTGTGCCTTTCATTAGTTATGATAAGCCCATCTGAATGGGGGATATACGCTAAATTAGAAAAGATATATTCAAATATCCCTTCTATATTCTTACCTGTCTTGGCCGATACATTTATTATCGGCGCGGATGTCAGTTTTTTTATGTCTTCCTCTGTCGTTAGCTGCTCCTCGTCTGTCTTATTTAATACTATAAACATATTTTTTTCATTTAGTTTATTTAGTATCTTAATATCCTCTTCGCTTAGTTTTTCAGACGAGTCTATAACGAACATTATCATATCCGCATTTTCTATTTTTTCCTTTGTACGGTCAATGCCGATAGCTTCGACTTTATCTAAAGTATCCCTCATCCCGGCCGTATCCCAAAAACAGACGGGTATACCGTTTACCGAAACCAAAGCCTCAACTATATCCCTTGTAGTTCCCGGTATCTCCGTAACTATTGCTTTTTGTTCTCCAGAAATAGCATTTAAAAGCGAAGATTTGCCGACATTGGTCTTGCCGACTATGGCAACATAAAAACCTTCCTTTATTATTTTCCCGGCATTAAAGCTTTTGATTAAAGCATCTATTAAATCTCTGGCTTCTGTCAATGATTCTTTAGCCGTCTTTTCCGGGGCATCGAAATCCTCTTCCGGATACTCGATGACAGCTTCTATATAAGAAGTCAAATTTATAAGCTTTGCCTTTATCTCATTTATCTTATTGCCAAGCACGCCGGATAACTGCATTACCGCATTTTTAGCTCCGGCCTCGGATATGCTGCCTATATACGACATAACGGCTTCTGCCTCTGTTAAATCCATCTTTCCGTTTAGAAAAGCACGTTTGGTAAATTCGCCCGGCTTAGCGGCCCTGTCCGCGACTTCGGATAAAAGGGACATCAAGCGCGTAATTGCCATTTGCCCTCCATGGCAATGTATTTCAGCCATGTCTTCTCCCGTATATGAGTTTGGTGCACGAAATATAACGGCCATAACCTTATCGATTATTTCGCCGCCTCTTACTATGTCCCCGTAATAAAGCTTTCGGGGTATAAAATCTTCTTCTTTATAAGCAGGGCTAAATATCTCTTTAATAATTTCTTCAGCTTTAGTCCCGCTTATCCTGATTATAGCAATGCCCCCAGTCCCAACAGGAGTGGACTGTGCAAATATAGTATCCGGCATTTAAACTTTCCTTCTTTAAATAAGATATAAAAACCCGGCTTTTAAAAAGCCGGGTATATGTGACTTAATTTTTCTTTAGGTCTATAACTACGTACCTATACGGCTCTTCGCCTTCACTGTATGTCCTTATCTTGCTGTCTCCCTGAAGCGCTGAATGAAATATCCTTCTCTCATATGGATTCATCGGCTCCAGCATCGTTTTCTTCCCATACTTTTTGGTCTTTGCTGCTAGGCGGTTGGCCAGTGCAATAAGTGTTTCTTCTCTCTTATTCCTGTAATCCGCACAATCCAGCATTATCTTTTTATATTCGCTTTTCTCTTTATTTACAACAAGGCTGGTCAAATACTGTATTGCATCTAGTGTCTCGCCCCGCCTGCCTATCAGGCATCCGGTATTTTCCCCTTCAACCTTGATCTTTATACTCTCTTCGTCTTCTTCTGTTATGATAGCCGCATTAACGCCGATTTTATCAAAAAGACCTGTTAAAAATTTCTCCGCCGCATCTGCCAGGCCTTCTTTCTTTGTCAGCCGAACAACAGATGTCTTGCCGATTCCAAATATACTACCGCTCTTATCTTCTAAAATCTCTATTGTAACTTCATCAATGGACAAATTTAGCTTTTGAAGTCCGTTACAAATTGCCTCGTCTACAGATTTACCCTTAGCCTCAGTGGTAATCATTTTTTCCCTCCACTCAATAATTAAATTTTAAAGATCTTTTTTAAACCTTATTAACTGCTCTTGCCTTAGCTATAACTCCTATTATTAAATACTGGGTTAACATAAATACGTTTGACGCCGTCCAATAAAGTGAGAACGCAGTATTTGAAGAAGCACATATCAATACCGATATCACAGGGAATACGTAAAGCATCATCTTTCCCTGCTGCTGCATCTGCGCATTGTTCTTCATCGACATGGACTGCGAGAAATACATCGTAACGCCAGCTAATACCGGCAGAATAAACCACCCGTTTTTTAAACCTTCAACTCCATTGGAAGACAGAATCCCGCTTGTAAGGGTGCCGTAAGTATCTGCGTTTACCAAAATGCCCTGCGCACTGTCAAAGGATATGAGGCCTCCCTGCTGCAACATACTCAATGTCTGAGGTGATATATAAGTTGAATTTGTCTTTATAAAAGACAAAAACTCAGTTGATGATGGAATTATTGCAGAAAAACCTGAATCTGGCTGCCATAAGTTATGTACCCACAGCCATTGCGGCAGATGAATGGAAGTAGCCCCTGAATTAACTGCATTTAATAAAAGTGCAATCGTCTGTTCAGTTGCTAAAACCCTAAGAGCGCCAAAGAAAGGGAACAGTATAAACATAGACAGTATTGCCGGCAGACAACCTGCAAGCGGCTTTACACCAGAACTCCTATAAAGCTCCTGCTGCCTTTTGTTCATAAGCTGAGGGTCGCTTCCATATTTTTTCTTTATGGTATCAAGCTCCGGCTTTATTGCCGCCATTTTCAAAGAACTTTTTCTTTGTTTTATATCGAGCGGCAGCATTGCTAGCTTTAAAACCAACGTTAATAATATTATTGCTATTGAATAATCGTTGACTATGCTATAAATCCATCTTATGACTATCAAAAAAAAGTCTGAGATAAAGTTATTTGTTAATATACTCACTTAAAATAATCCTCCCAAAGACTAAAAATACTATCCTTATTATCAAGGTACAGGATCATATCCGCCGTGGCTAAACGGGTTGCAGCGCAAAATACGCCATACCGCCTTAACCCCTCCTTTAAAAGCGCCGTATTTACTGATAGCCTCTATGGCATACTCAGAACAGGTGGGTGTAAACCGACAGGACCTGGGAAGATACGGAGATATTGCCCCTTTATAAAATTTAATGAGTAAGATCATCAATTTTTTCATTTTTGTTTGGCACAGCCTTTTTAATTAAATATTTTACATCTGCAAAAATCTGTGCATACGTTGCTTCTTTAATAGGCGTTCTGGCTATAAAGATAAGTAAGTTCTTTTTATCTATATCAAATAGATTTAAACGTACACTTTCTTTAAGCCTTCGCTTGATTTTATTTCTAACAACACTTTTGCCTATTTTTTTGCTTACAGAAAAACCAATTTTTAAACCATCTGTCTTTTTCTTGCAGTATATAAGCACTATATTTTTAGTTGCAATACTTTTGCCTCTATTATAGACGTAGCGAAATTCCTTCTTTCGCCGCAAAGAATATTGTCTGTTCAAATCTTTTATGCGCTTAAGACTTTTCTGCCCTTAGCTCTCCTTGCACTTAAAACATTTCTTCCTGTTCTTGTTTTCATGCGTTTTCTAAAACCATGGACTTTTTTTCTCTGTCTTTTTTTAGGTTGGTATGTCTGTAACATCTATTACACCTCATTTCTTTAAAATTTCTTTCAAATATATAAACTTTTAACGGTTTTTACGTATAGTAAGACGTTTTTATTATATAAAAAGCGCCTTTAAGTGTCAAATACTTTATTAATAAAAGTAACTATATAATTTAAATAATTATTTATACCTTATTGACTTAAATACCTATTATAAAGTATCATTATAATGTTATTTTTATAAAAAATCATCCCTATTTTGTAAATCCTATTTTATTTAAGAAAGGAGTCTTTTGTTTTATGAAAAATAAAGGCTTGGGATTTATAATTCCGGTTCTTATATTTGCTATCGCTGCTTTTTTTATGATTAATGGCATAACTATATACAATGACAGCGGTAGAACAGCTTTCAGTATGCCAAGCGTTTCAGAAATACGGTTCGGTATAGATATCCGTGGCGGCGTCGAAGCATACTTCGAAGCAGAAGACGGAACAGACCCGACATTAGTTACAAGTGATACGCTTGACGCAGCAAAAGCCATTATAGAACTTAGAATGGACGCACAAAATATTTCAGACAGAGAAGTTATGGTGGATTACGATAATAAGCGGATACTCGTCCGCTTCCCATGGAAATCAAGTGAGACGCTTTACGATGCCCAAAACGCTTTGACTGAACTAGGCCAAATGGGAGTTCTGACTTTTAGGGACCCTGACGGTAACATAATCGTAGAAGGCACAGATGTTGAGAGCGCTGAAGCAGGAAATATACAAAAATCGAGCGGTACATACGAACCCGGTGTTTCTCTTGAATTTAACGCTTCAGGCACAGAAGCTTTTGCTGAAGCAACAGCCGAGTTGGTCGATCAGCAAATAAGCATATATATGGACGAAACTTTAGTAGACAGCCCAACTGTTGAAGAAGCTATCCCAAGTGGTTCTGCTGTAATTTACTGTTCTTCACTTGAAGAAGCTAAGACTCTTGCAGATACTATAAATTCTGGCTCTCTTCCTTTTAAACTGGTTTCAAACAGCAACAGTACGATAAGCCCGACTCTTGGACAATCTGCCCTTGAGACAATGGTTATCGCCGGCGTTATCGCCTTTGCTTTTATCTGCTTGTTTATGCTGCTTGTATACCGCTTATCGGGTTTTGTTGCAATAATATCACTGTTTGGGCAGATAGTCGGCCAGCTTTTGATTTTGGCGGTTTCCCAATATACATTAACCTTGCCTGGTATTGCAGGTATCATCCTTTCAATCGGCATGGGCGTAGATGCAAACGTTATTATATCCGAGAGAATAAAAGAGGAGATAAATTTAGGCAAATCCATACGATTGTCTATTGATTCCGGTTATAAAAAAGCATTTTCCGCAATTATCGACGGAAATATCACAACTGCTATCGCTGCCGTGCTCCTTTTGCTTTTATCTTCCGGCACTATGATATCTTTCGGATTTACTCTTTTAGTCGGCGTTATATTAAATCTATTTATTGGAGTTTATCTGTCAAGAATCATGCAAAAATCTATTGGAGCTCTTCGTTTTATAAATAACAAGTGGCTTTACTGTTATAAAGGAGGCAAGAGCGATGTTTAATTTCAATTTTTATGAAAAGCGAAATATCTTCTTTATAGTATCCGGAATACTTATATTAGCTTGTATAATCATGATTTTCGTAAACGGTGTGTCGCTTGATATACAATTTAAGGGCGGAGCCGTACTTAAATATGAGTACTCTGGGGAAATAGATGAGAATGCGATTGCTGAGACTGCGCAAGAGGTGCTTGATGTAACTTTATCGGTCACCAAGACTAACGACCCGATAAATGATATACAGCAAGTGGTTCTAAACATTTCCGGAAATATAGCTCTTGATAGTTCCACACAATATGAGCTTTCCGAAGCCTTAACTCAGGCTTTTCCGGATAACTCACTTAAATTGTCTGAAGCTTTTTCAGTAAATCCTTCCATTGGCGCAGAGTTTTTAAGAAAAGGTTTAACTGCGATAATTTTAGCCTGTATAATCACCGTTATATACGTAAGCATGCGTTTTAAGATAATACACGGGCTTTCTGCCGCCATAATGGCATTAGTTGCGCTATTGCACGACGTCATAATGGTATTTTTGGCTTACGTTGCATTCAAAATACCGCTTGACAACGGCTTCATTGCAGTTATCCTAACGATACTTGGATATTCTATAAACGACACCATAGTAATATACGACAGATTAAGAGAAAATCAGCGCATACTCGGTAGCAAGACAACGTTTGCCAACTTGATAAACGTAAGTTCAAACCAGACTTTGACAAGAACGATAAACACGAGTTTAACCACAGTTGCAAGTATGCTTTGCGTATTGATCGTAGCATTGGTTTATAATCTGACATCTATAGTTAATTTCGCACTTCCTATGATGGTCGGTCTAATAAGCGGATGTTACTCTTCACTGTTTATAGCTTGCCCGCTTTGGGTAGTATGGAATGAACACAAGTTAAATGTTAGAAAAAAGATATTTAATGAGAATAAAAATACAAAAAATACTACTAAAAACCAAAAAAAGAAAAAGAAATAATTTTTAAAAAAAGCCTGAAAAATCAGGCTTTTTTATTTTACTTTTTAAATCAAAAAAAGTATACTTTATTTATTGAATGTTTAAGAGGTTTTTATATGAGAGAAATTTCAGCAGCTAAAATAGGAAAAACTGTTAAACAGCTGTTTTTAAAAGCAGCGCTTTGCCCTGGTGAAGACTGTTTATCTGCAATTAAGTATGCGGCTAAAACAGAAAAAAGCCCATATGGAAAAGCTATTTTAGATAGTTTAATAAAAAACGCGGATACTGCTAAAGAAACCGGGATGCCTTATTGCCAAGATACCGGCATGGCTGTCGTATTTTTAGATATCGGGCAGGATGTACATATTAGCGGCGACATTGAAAGCGCAGTCAATTCAGGCGTAGCCGCTGCCTATGAAGAGGGCTTTTTCAGAAAAAGCGTACTTGACCCTATAACAAGAGTCAATACCAAAGACAACACGCCTGCCATAATACACTACTTTATTGTTCCCGGTGATAAAATAAGGGTAACCGTAGCGCCAAAGGGCTTTGGAAGCGAAAATATGTCCGTTTTAAAGATGCTTAATCCCTCTGACGGAATTAACGGCATAAAAAAGCTGGTAACTGAAAGCGTCCTTTCAGCCGGAGGAAGCCCCTGCCCACCTATCGTACTTGGCATAGGCATAGGGGGGGACTTTGAAAAATGCGCGCTTATGGCAAAAAAACAGCTCTTACGCGATATAGGCAGCAAAAATCCGGACAGTTTTTTAGCAAACCTAGAACAAACTCTAAAAGATGATATAAATGCTCTTGGCTTAGGTCCTATGGCAATGGGCGGAAGCAACTACTGCCTGGCCGTACATATAGATAAATACCCGACACATATAGCCGGTTTGCCGGTGGCTATAAATTTCCAATGCCATGCTTCCCGTCATGCTTTTGAGGAGATATGATATGAAAGAACTGACATTACCGCTGGCACAAGAAGATATTTCAAATTTAAAAGCCGGGGACAGCGTTTCCCTTTCAGGCGAGATATATACAGCAAGGGACGCAGCACATAAAAGGCTTTATGAAGCTATAAGTAATGGCAAGCCTCTCCCTATAGATTTAAAAGGCGCCGTGATTTACTACACTGGTCCATGCCCTACCCCTCCCGGCCGTCCTATTAACTCCTGCGGGCCGACTACTTCCAAACGTATGAATGCATATGCCCCGCTTCTTTATGACAAAGGTGTTAAATGCGTTATTGGGAAAGGGCAGGTCTCAAGCGAAGTCAAAGACGCTATTATAAGGAATAAATGCATTTATTTTTGTGCTACAGGAGGGTTGGGTGCGCTAATAGCGCTTAGCGTTATCTCTGCTGAATTAATTGCGTATGAAGATTTATTATCGGAAGCTATTTATAAATTAACGGTAAAAAATATGCCTTTAACCGTTGCAATCGATTCAACTGGTAAAGACATTTTTGAAATAGGGCCTGAACAATATAAGAAATAACAGGCTTTAGCCTGTTATTTCTTCGCTTATATTAACTGAATTTTGGTTCATCTTTGCCTTTTTTAAATTCTCTTTATTTTTTAGATACATATATGTAGCTATTCCAAGCACTATTATAACGCATCCTATAACAGCTATTAATTGCATAGATTCATATGGTGTGTTAAAGATCCAAGCTATCAATGCAGCATCTATAAATGTATAAACCGGATTAAAAAGCTGTGTAATGCCGAAAACTTCGCTTGTTATGTATTTTACAGACCAATTCGGCCCTAAATGACCGAAAACAGATCCGAATAACATTACCATCAGAACAATTCCTACATCATAAAAACTAAGAGGGCGAAGCGGCCCGCCTATCAAAACTGCTAAAATGCCCAGTAAAATACCGCTTATTATATTTATGATGCTCATATACGGTATTACTGATATTTCCCGCCTTACAACGCGCCCTACTATCCAATAGGATGCCAGCATGAAGGCAGACCCAGCGGCTATCGCGGTCCCGTACCAGTCCCCGATTGCAGTCCAGTCTGAATAGCCTATAAGCCCTATGCCTATAAAAGCAGCTACCGCACCGATTATAGCTATTTTACCAAGCTTTTCTTTTAAAAAGATAAAACCAAGTAAAGCGATAAAAATAAACTGTGAACAAATTACCGTGACGGTATTGAATGAAGAAGTGTATTTAAGTGCAAGTATCCATAATATAAAATAAGCTGTCAATAAAAGCCCGGATACACCGCATAAAATTATGCTCTTTTTAGATAAACTTTTGATTTCCTGCCTGTATTGTTTCTTAAAAAAACCAATAGGACAAAAAAGTAAAACAAATGCTGCCTGGCGTAAAAACGCCACCCACATGGGACTAATACCAGACGCCATCTGAATCTTCATTAATGGCCCGCATGTCATGCCGGACAAACCGCAAAGAATCAATACGATAAAAATCTTTAGATACGACGGCGTCTTTTCTTTTTGAATCTCCATTACTTATATAACCCCAATTATCAACATTTTTATTTATTCTTGCTCTGCTTCCTCTTCTAAATCCTCGTCCTCATTCGGCGGTATTTTGGCTATGCAGGCAACTTTAGACTGCTCATACAAACGCATCAGTTTAACACCTTGTGTATCTCTGCCAAATAAAGATATCTCTTTTACGCTGGTCCTTATAATTATGCCTGCATCGTTTATTATCATTATTTCGTCATTTTCATCTACAACTTTTAAGCCGACTAATTTACCCGTCTTTCCCGTTACTTTAATAGTCTTTATCCCGACTCCGCCGCGGCGCTGTATCTTATATTCGGTTGCACGGGTCCTTTTACCGTATCCGTTTTCCGTTATTACCAAAACGTCTTTATCCGGTGAAACAACGCATGCGTCTACCACTTCATCCCCGTTTTTAAGGGAAATAGCAGTAACTCCCATTGCACCCCTTCCCATGGCCCGTACGTCGGATACGCTGAATGCTATTGAAATGCCATTCTTTGTACCAATGATCACATTATCGTCTTTTGTCGTTTTCATAACGCCGATAAGCTCGTCGTCTTCCCTTAAGCCTACGGCTAAAAGGCCGTTTTGCCTTATGTTTGCATAAGCTTTTACATGAGTTTTCTTTATAAATCCTTTTTTCGTCGCTATCAGAAGGTCTCCTTCTTCGTAGCTTTCAACCGGAAAGGCCGCCTGGACTTTTTCTCCCTGCTCTAGCGGCAGTAAGTTGACTATGGCAAGGCCTTTTGCCTGTCTGCCCGCCTCCGGTATCTGGTAACATTTGATTCTATAAACTTTGCCTTTACTCGTAAAGAACAGCACTTCGCTATGCGTTGAAGTTACAAAAACATTTTCCGCAAAGTCCTCTTCTCTAGTCGTCATCGCGGAAATGCCTCTTCCGCCGCGGCGCTGTGTTTTATATATATCCGATTTCGTACGCTTTATGTAGCCAAAGTGTGAAATAGTAACTACCATTTCCTCTTCTGCTATTAATTCTTCGAAGTTTATCTCCGTCTCATCTATACTTATCTCGGTACGGCGTGGATCCAAATACTTATCCCTTATCTCAAGCATTTCTTTCTTTATGATATCGGAAACCATCTGCGGGGTTGCAAGTATTAATTCCAGATGCTCTATTCTCTTTTTCAGTTCTTCATACTCGGCCGTTATTTTGTCCCTCTCAAGCCCTGTTAAACGCTGTAACCTCATATCAAGTATGGCCTGGGCTTGTTTCTCGCTTAAAGCGAATCTTTCACATAAACCCTGTTTTGCAGTCGCAGCATCGGGAGAACCTTTTATCAAGGCTATGACTTCGTCTATATTGTCAAGTGCAATTATCAGGCCTTCTAAGATATGCGCCCTGGCTTTTGCCTTTTCAAGTTCGAACTGTGTCCTTCTTCTGATAACGTCTTTTTGATGCTCTAGATAATATGCAAGCATTTGCTTTATATTTAATACTTTAGGCTCGCCGTTAACAAGCGAGATCATTATCACACCAAAAGTATCCTGAAGCTGTGTATGCTTATAAAGCCTATTTAAAATAACATTTGCATTGCCATCACGTTTTACCTCTATAACTATACGCATACCGTTTTTATCGGATTCATCCCGAAGGTCCGCTATGCCGTCTACTTTTTTATCATGAACTAAATCTGCAATCTTTTCTACAAGATTTGCTTTATTTACCTGATATGGAAGTTCAGTAATTATTATCCTGTCTCTTCCTTCTCCGCTTTCAATAGTCGCCCGGCCTCTGACTACTATACGCCCTCTGCCAGTTAAATATGCGGAATTTATGCCGCTTTTTCCCATGATAATGCCGCCTGTCGGAAAATCCGGCCCCGGCAGTTTTTCTATTATTTGAGATATGCTTAAATCTTCATCATCTAACAATGCGATACATGCATCTATCGTTTCGCCTAAATTGTGCGGAGGGATATTTGTAGCCATGCCGACTGCAATACCCCCAGATCCGTTGACCAATAAGTTAGGGTATCTTGAAGGCAGGCACACCGGCTGCATAAGTGTCTCATCGAAGTTAGGATAATAATCTACTGTGTCTTTATCTATGTCTCTTAGCATTTCCATAGATATCTTTGAAAGGCGTGCTTCCGTATACCTCATAGCTGCGGCGCCGTCTCCATCTACGGAGCCGAAGTTGCCGTGCCCGTCTACCAGCATATGCCTTATGGAAAAGTCCTGCGCCATTCTTACCAATGCATCGTAAACAGCACTGTCGCCGTGCGGATGGTATTTACCCAAAACATCGCCGACTATCCTGGCACATTTCCTGTGCGGTTTATCAGGAGTTAGAGAAAGTTCGTTCATAGAGTATAAAATACGCCTGTGAACTGGTTTTAACCCATCTCTTACGTCCGGCAAGGCACGGTTTATTATAACCGCCATTGCATAGGAAATAAAAGATTTCTTCATTTCATGTTCAATATCTATAGGGATAATTTTATTGCTTGCAGAATTCAATTTTTCCACCTCATTTGTTACCTAAACGTCTAAATTTGAAACAAGTTTTGCATTTTGCTCGATAAATTCACGCCTTGGTTCTACTACTTCACCCATTAAAAGCGTAAATATCTCATCTGCTGCTATTGCATTTTCAAGAGATACCTGTAAAAGCGTCCTCGTATCAGGGTCCATCGTTGTATCCCAAAGCTGCTGCGGGTTCATTTCGCCAAGGCCTTTATAGCGCTGAAGCGTTATCCCGTCTTTTCCTATTTCTTTTAGATAGTTTTCAAGTTCTTTATCGGAATAGATGTATTTTTCCTGTTTGTTCTTTGTGACTTTATAAAGCGGCGGCTGCGCTATAAAAACATGCCCTTCTTCTATCAGCGGTTTCATATACCTGTAAAAAAACGTGAGCATAAGTATCCTTATATGGCTGCCATCGACGTCTGCATCTGTCATACAGATTATTTTGTTATACCTTAGTTTGGTAACGTCGAACTCTTCGCCTATGCCTGCGCCAAACGCAGTTATCATTGCTTTTATCTCGTTATTTGTAAGAGCTTTGTCGTATCTCGTTTTTTCTACGTTTAATATCTTGCCGCGAAGCGGAAGTATAGCCTGAAAACGCCTGTCTCTTCCCTGTTTTGCGCTTCCTCCTGCACTATCTCCCTCTACTATGTATATCTCGCACTGAGAAGCGTCTTTTTCACTGCAGTCTGCAAGTTTGCCCGGAAGGGCGGTACTTTCAAGAGCAGTTTTCCTTCTTGTAAGCTCTCTTGCTTTTCTTGCAGCTTCCCTTGCACGGCGCGCCATTAAGCATTTATCTATTATTCTTTTGGCAATACCTGGGTTTTCTTCTAAATAAGCGGACATGCCGGAAGAAACCGTATTTTCAACTATTGGGCGTATTTCCGAATTGCCAAGCTTCGTCTTTGTCTGCCCTTCGAACTGCGGCTCTGTTAATTTAACGCTTACTATTGCGGTTATTCCCTCGCGGATATCTTCTCCGGAGAGGTTTTGTTCGCCTTCTTTGATCATCTTGAACTTCTTCGCATAGTCATTAACTGCGCGCGTTAAACCTGATTTAAAACCTAAAAGGTGTGATCCCCCTTCATATGTGGATATGTTGTTCGCAAAGGTGAATATGTTTTCGTTGTATCCTTGGTTATACTGAATGGCTATTTCAACCACAGTATCGCCTTCCGTCGTTGAAAAATAAATAGTATCTTCAAAAAGCGGCTGCTTTGTTTTGTTTAAATATTTTACAAACGACTTTATACCGCCTTCATAGCAGTAAACGTGCTTTTTGGGAGGGGAAAGCCTTTTATCTTCAATGGTTATCGACACACCTTTATTTAAAAACGCAAGTTCGCGAAGGCGAGTTTTAAGTGTATCATAATCAAAGATAGTGTCTTCAAATATCTCCTCATCTGGCCAAAACTCTATAACAGTTCCGGTTTCATCGCTTTTGCCTTTTTTTATAAGGTCTGTTACAGGCAGCCCGCGTGAAAACTCCTGTGTAAACTCATTTCCTTCACGAAAAACCGTAGCTATCAGCTTTTTAGACAAAGCATTGACGACGGACACGCCGACTCCGTGCAAGCCCCCTGACACCTTATATCCGGAAGAATCGAATTTTCCGCCGGCATGAAGTATTGTAAGCGCAACTTCAAGCGCAGATTTCCCCGTCTTCTCGTGTATCCCAACGGGAATTCCCCTGCCGTTATCAGTAACTTTTACACTCGAATCTTCGTTTATTTCAACTATTATTTCATCACAAAAACCGGCCATAGTTTCATCTATAGAATTATCTACAACTTCGTATACTAGATGGTGCAAACCACGCAGATCTGTAGATCCTATATACATACCAGGCCGTTTTCTTACTGGTTCTAATCCCTCTAAAACCTGTATATCTGATGCTTCGTAAGACATTTGCCTCTCCTTAAATTTTATTTAGCTGTTTCTTTCATTCTCTTTACCAACGTTGACGCTGATATGGGCGAATAAAAAATATATTTTCGCCCTAAAAAGTTTCCGTAAACTACAGATTTGATATTTTCTAATTTCTTTTTGCCTATATAAACTATTTGCGAATTTTTTTCCAAATTTAAAAATACCGCCTCATTAGCTTCCCTAAAACCCTTATCATACTTGAAAATAAAAAAAATATCCTTTTTTGGAAGAATATAGTCCATACCTAAATGTAGTACCATTTTTCCCTCTTTACTATACTTTATATACCATATTATATATTAAAAATGAATAAAATGGAAGGTTTTTATAGTGCTTTTTTTATCTTTCCCGAACTTATATTGAAAAAAGAGATGTTGTTTTTATCAATATTTTCAGGTATTTTAGATGTGGTCGTTATGAAGGTCTGATATTTCTTTACTACTGACAAAAGTGCCTTTAAACGGTATGAATCCAGTTCACTAAAAACGTCGTCTAATAATAACACCGGCTTTTCATTCGTCTTTTCATAAATTATATCTGCAATGGCGATTTTAACAGAAAGGATAATGGAACGCTGCTGCCCCTGAGAGCCAAAAGAAACCGCATTTTCGCCGTTTATCAAAAACTCTATGTCTTCTCTGTGCGGCCCGAAAAGCGAATATCCGGCACAAGCTTCTTTATTATATTCTTTCGTCATCTTTAAATAGAGTTCTTCTTCTGTGTTTTTTATATCGTTTACGCATTTTTTATAGTTTATAAAAAGCTTTTCTTTTTTCTCGCTTATCTCCTCGTGAGTTAAAAGTATGCGTTCATTCAAAAGCGATATAAAGTAGGCTCTTGAAGCTACTATACTTTTAGCAGCTGCAGCGATCTTCTTATTGAATATATCGATAAGCGTAAACAGTTTTTCTTTGTTCATATTGGATTTTAAAAGCGCATTTTTGTTTTTAAGTGAGGTTTCATATTCTTTTAAGTCTTCTAAATACTTAGGCCGGATCTTTGCTATCTCTATGTCCATGAATTTTCGCCTATAAGACGGGGCGTCTTTAATCATCTTAAGTTCGTCCGGAACAAAAATAACGCATATAAGCCTTCCAAAAAGGTCGCTTATACGCTTTATCTGATTTTTGTCCACAGCTATATTCTTTCCAAGGCCTTTTCTTAGTTTAATTTCAACTAAGCTATCTAATTGGTTTTTATTATAACAAAGTGAAATGCTTGAAAAATCGCTTGTCTTTAAAATCATTTCATCTTCTTTATTAGTCCTGAATGATTTTGCACAGCTTAAAAAGTATATTGCTTCAAGCAGGTTGGTCTTTCCCTGAGCGTTTTTTCCCTGAAAGATATTTATTTCATTTTGAAACTCCGCTTTTTCATCAACATAGTTGCGAAAATTTTTAAGCGATATATTTTTTATATACAATTTAACCTCTTATTTGCACCGGCAATATCAGATATAAAAAGCTGTCGCCTTCTTTGGAGCGTATCAAACAAGGGCTTACATTCGTATTCATATAGATATTTATTTCTGTATCGTCTATATTTTTAAGAACATCTGTCAAATATCTTGCATTAAACGCAATTTCAAGCTCTTTTCCTTCTATTATCGCCGTAACTTCTTCATATGCTTTTCCTATCTCTGAATTAGCTGTTATAGATATGGTATCTTCCATTACGGTTATTTTGATCAAATTGTTATTTTCTTCTCTTGACAGTATAGAAGCCCTTTCTATTGCTTCTAAAAATTCTTCTTTTTCTATCTTTATTATCGTATTATTATTAGTCGGCAGTATATTTTTATATTTTACATAGTCTCCCTCTAAAAGACGAGTATATATCCTCGTTTCGCCGATGCATACAGCAACACAGTTTTTGCTTATGCAAATACTTATATTTTCTGCATTGTCATCTAAAATTTTTGCACATTCCCTTAACGACCTAGATGGTATTACAACACTTAAATCGTCTAAATTAGTATTTATTTCTTCACTTCTCATAGCAAGCCTGAATCTATCTAATGCCACTACGTTTAACTTATTTCCTTCTTTTTCAAACAAAACGCCTTTTAATATCGGCTTATCATCAGTTATCGCAGTTGCAAAAATAGTCTGATTTATTAGACTTTTAAATGTAATTTCAGGCATATCTATCTTATTATTTAAATTTTCATTTGGAAAATCCGGAAATTCATCGCATTCCAAAAAAGCAAGAGATGCTTTTGAGCTTCCGCTCTTTATGTTTAACGTATTGTTTTCATCTGTCCATATTGTCATTTCACCGGATGGATATTTGCTTATTATTTCCTGAAAAAGCCTTGAGGGTACTGCAACGCATCCACTGTCTGAAATTTGTGCAGGAAAATTTGTTTTAATAGATAAAGTAGTATCACTTCCTTTTAACACTACACAATTATTTTCAGTTTTTATTAAAATACATTCAAGTATAGGTAATACTGATTTTATAGCTACTGCTTTTGAAACTATGTTAGTTGCTTTTAGAATGTCTTTTTTTTCACAGAAAAATTTCATCTTATCTCTCCTTAATTATTAAATAATAATTATTATATAAAATTAGTAGTAATAGGTTATGTATATATTGTGAATAACATTTTTAACCCTTATAAATGAACGAAAAAATTAATTTAGTTATGTGTATATTATATAAATTTATTGCAGAAATAATATTGAAATCCTATAAAATTTTTTAAAATAAATACTGTTTTAATAGGTAAAAATATCTTTTAAAATAACTTTACTTTTTTTTATACACATATTATAAAAGAAAATTCCTATTAAATATTATATATATAAACAGTTATTTCTTAATTTTATCCACAAGGTCGTTTATAACTTTTTCTGTTTCCACGTCCTCATCTATTTGCGTTTTTATTTTATCGATAGCATGCATTACAGTTGTATGGTCTTTTCCGCCGAAGATTTCACCGATTTTAAGCAGCGAACAATCTGTCATTGAACGAATAAGATACATTGCCATTTGGCGAGGATATGAAATTTCACGGTTTTTCTTTTTTCCTTTTATATCTTCATCTGATATATCAAAGTAAGAACACACGGTCTCTATAATAATCTGAGGAGTTATCCTTTTAGTTTTAGCTGCAAAGAAGTAATTTTTAAGCGCTTCTTCCGCGATCTGTACGTTTACAGTATTTATATTAAGTAAGCTTGTATATGCTATTACTTTTTGAAGCGCTCCTTCGAGCTGGCGTATATCTGAAGTTGATTTCGTTGCTATAAAATGCAGTATACTATTATCTATATGGAAATTTAAAAGACCGCGGCTTCGCATCTCTTCAACTTTCTTCATTAAAATAGCAACTTTTGTTTCAAAATCCGGTTCTTGGATATCAGCAATTAAACCCCACTCAAACCTGGAACGTAAGCGGTCTTCCAAATGGGCTATTTCTTTTGGCGGTTTATCTGAAGAAATTACTATTTGTTTATTGGATTGATATAGATCGTTAAAAGTATGGAAAAATTCTTCCTGGAAACCGTATTTTCCAGAAATGAACTGTATATCGTCTATTAAAAGTACGTCTGCGCCTCTGTATTTATTTCTGAACTGTTCCTGGGCTTCTCGGCGGTATTTATGTTTCATAAAGTCCTGAACGTCTTGCGTAGTTGCTATTGCTCCTATTAGTTCATTTAAAAAAGTTTCGCTTTTTACATACATAACTTTTTTATCTTTAAACTGAGATGACGCATAGTTGCCAATGGCATGCATTAAATGCGTTTTCCCAAGTCCGGTTCCTCCGTATATAAAAAGAGGATTGTATTTAGATCCCGGATTTTCTGCAACGGCAATAGATGCAGCATGCGCAAAGTTATTGTTGCTTCCAACGACAAAGCTTTCAAAAGTATAATTTGGATTAAGCGAATAGTTAATAAGGTCCGGAGTAGAGTCCTGAACGGAGTTTACTTTAACTAAAGCATATTCTTCTTTTGTTATGAATACAGGAGTTAGGTCTTTAAACGGAGCGGTAAAACCAACATCTGCTGCGGCTTGCTTTATTGCGTTAAATATTGCATCAAAATAGCGCTGTTCTAATATACGCTTGTGAAAGTCGTTAGATACTTCAAAATACAAAGCATCTGTCAAATCAGCAACAGGTTTTATTTCCTTTATCCAGGTGTCAAAACTCATTCCTTCAATTTCGCTTTCTAAAATATGAAGCGATTTTTCCCAAAGGAAAAAAACGTTCCCCATTTGTGCCCTCCCAAAAGTATATATTATTAATAAATATATCATAAAATATTAAATTTTTAAACGCAAAAAATTTAATTGTAAAAATTTTTTACATATTAGATAACTCAAGCTTATCTAATATATCAATACTTGGTGTATCTGTTTTTAAATAATTCAATATATATGTTTTCACATAATTATAATTTTTTTTCTATCCTTTTATATTCTTGCTTTAAAACACTTTGGTATTTTTAAATATTTATATAAGGATAATAAAAAGGTTTTAAAATATGTATATTACATAAGTATTTTCACAAAAATAATAAGGATAATTTCAGAAGGTTTGAAGCGCAAAATTTTATTGTAAAAAATTTTTACATATGATATAGTTGATGTGCTGATTTAAATTGATTAATATGTGCCTGTAGCTCAGCTGGATAGAGTGTTTGACTACGAATCAAAAGGTCGGGGGTTCGAATCCCTTCAGGCACGCCAAATAAAAATCTCCAGGTATTTGCTGGAGATTTTGTTAAATTTAGGTAAAAAATATTAAATTTTTGTTATAAAGTATTGACAAAAAAATTTTTGTATGGTAATAAAAAGTTAAGTATTTATATAATATACGTAAAAATTTACAGATTTTTTGGGTAAAGGTATTGACAAAATATTTTGAACTTGATAAAATCTGTAAACAACCTAGTTAAATGAGACAATTCATATTATAAAAATGCTTTTAAATTTATGGATTGTTTTTATGTTTATACAGAGAAGAAACTGAATAGTCAGAATACGCTACATTTATACTATATTATTACTGACAAAAATATATACTATAAGTATGTTTAGTGTTATAATATATTTATAGAATACATTTTTATAGGCTATATGTAGCAAACAAAGAGGAGTTCCTCTAATCGCATTTTTAAAGTATAGATCAAAAATCGCGCTTGTGAGGTTACATCATAGTTAAAACGAGCATTTAATACTCTTACTTTATATATTCCAATCCAATCTTAATCTTAAGACCTTCCTGTATATACGCTAATTAAATCTATTAGTTTGTATTTGACTTGTTACTTTGTATGCTTAAATACTATTATTACTTATTGCATTTTAAGCAGAGCTATGTACACATCGTTGTAAAACGCATTAAATTACACTAGATTACAAAGTCTTTGCAAAACTGACAAATAAAGATGTTGACCTTATATGTTTATGTGTGTTACCTTATTCACGAAAAATATAGAGTCACTGATATTGTCACCTTAATTAAAGTGTGTTTTTTAAATAAGAAATATGTGCTTTAATAAACAAAAAATAAACACCTTATGTTTTTAGCGTTTTTAACGGACGAAATTATTGAATAAAATTTTTTAAATATATATATGGAGAAAAGCTATGAGTCACAGGAATACCATGAGTCGTAGAAAGAAAAATAAAACACATACCTTCAGAATCGATAAGGCGATTATTTTTGTCATAAGCGTTTTATTGCTTATGAGCGTTTTTTCAGTCTATGCTTTTGCCGTTGATTCTGGATCACAGATAGATGATAGTGCTTCCGTAGCGCCTGTTATACAAGCAGACAATGAATTGCAAGGCGCCGCAGACGTCAGCATGACAAAAGCAGGCCCTCTTGAAAGCTTGGATTGTACTGTAACATGTAATGACAGTAATCTAGTTTTAGATAAGTCAGCTACAGCAAACGAAGATGGAACAGTAACCATTAATCTAAACGCGTATGCAATAGGGGAATTAGTTACTACATCTATGCCGGCAGACATAGTATTGGTGCTTGACCAGTCTGGCAGTATGGATTATTCCTTTGGACAGCGCTATGTTGCTGCATATGATGTTCCTGCAGCAAGCAGGAGCGGACAAAACGGAACTAACTATTATGTAAATATAAATGGTAATTATTTAAGGGTTTATACTGCTAGGTCAGGAAAAATTTGGTACTATTATGTGAATAACGGCATGAGCAATATAACCGTTGTGCCTATGACTAGTTCAAGCGATACTGACCCGACCCATGTTCAGTTCTATACTTCTGAGGATATGACAAATTTAGATGCGCTTAAAGATGCTGTTAATATTTTTATCAACGCTGTTCAAACCAATGCACAGCAAAATGATGTAGATCATCGAATTGCGGTAGTTGGTTTTGCTAACGGCGGACCTGGTACTGGCGATTACAGCACTGTTGGCGGATATTATTACAATACAGAGATGCTTACAGGTTCAGGCGCACCTATAAGATATAACAATCTTACAACTTATAATTACACTAATGCGTTACAGGATGTAAGCACTTCAGCCGGAAGGACAAACGTTGCTTCTGCTATAAATATGTTAGATGCAGAAGGTGCTACCTATACAAACCTTGGGCTTAATATGGCAGAAAATATATTTGAAAACGATCCACTTTCTGAAGGGGAAAACAGGAACCGTATAGTAGTTATGTTTACAGACGGCGCACCTGGTTACAGCGGATACGATACCACTGTTGCAAATAGTGCAATAGCAGAAAGCAAAAACATAAAAGACGACGGTATAACAGTTTATACAGTCGGCGTATTCTCTGGAGCAGATCCCAGCCAGACAGGCAATAATGCAAATGGCTTTATGAACTATACATCTTCTAATTATCCAAATGCTACAAGTGTTTATAGTACAGGAAGCAGGGTTTCTTCAGACTATAATTATTATCTGACGGCGACCAATCCAACTGCATTAAATGAAATTTTTGAGAGTATAAGCGAATTAATCGGCGATAAAGTCGAGGATGCTGTTATAAAGGATTCTGTGAAACCACAGTTTTACATACCTGATCCTGTAGACTGCACGGTAACTCCGTCTAAATACCAGGACGATGTATCCGTTGTGAGAAATACTGACGGTACGTATACGCTTGACGTAAGCGGCGTTACATTGAGCCCGGTAGTCCTTGATTCTAATGGTAATGTAGCTCCTGGATATGAAGACAGGGTGGTACACGCCACGTTTGATATTGTGCCGAATGAAGATTTTATTGGCGGCAACAAAGTACTGACCAATAAATCAGATTCAGGTGTTTACACATCTGATTTAAGCCAGGTGTTGGGTCTGTTTGAAGAACCGGACGTGGATTTACCTATAAGCTATGTACCTGTAGCCAATGATAAAAGCATTTATATAGGAGACAGCATCGATGCGTTAAGTTTGATAAAGACTGATTCAAACGGTGCACCGGTTTATAGTAAATTAGGTTCAAGCACCCAATATACTATTGACGGGCTCAATAATTCTTATGTAGATATAGTTTATGAGATAAAGCAGGGCGATACTGTTATTGCTAAATACAAGGTTTCGGCAGGAGAAACAACACTTACATTGCTTGATGAAAACGGCAATCCTGTAACTGACGGCAGCCAGGTAATGATAACTCCTCAGAGTAATACGCTTTATACTATAACAGCTACGGCAACACCTATATATACTGGTACTTCAACGGCATCGACTTCTTCAGTAAATTCTAATGTATACGTGTTTAAACCGACATTTACATGTTCGGATACTTCGATATACTTGTCTAATACAACTGACTTAAACGACAGGATCACTAATGTAACATGGTCTTGTGGTACTGAAGGCATCGAGAACCCGGATGGGGCCGTTCCTTCAATCAGCTATGATTTTGTTTTAGCAAGCAGTGGAGAAACTATAAACAATGCTGACGAGTATTCACCTCTTGATGTTGACTTTGTAAATATAAATATTGCATCTGTCAAACGGACGGATATAAATTTAACTTTAAGTGAAGGTCAATACAGTGTTGTTAGCGCACACGAAAATGATGACCATAACTTTACAGTATATGTTTATAAGCCAAATATAACGCTTCAGGATTTAGATGTTTTCTATGGTGATTCGGTTGATTTAAATACAGCGATTGTAGATGAAATAACTTGGGAGTGCACCCAGATCGCTCCGGCTGCCGAAGGAACAGTTCCTGACCTTATAATTGATTTTACAACTGTAAGAGGATCTAATATTGGAGATAATTACAGCTCATTTAGACCTAAAAATTATACTGATGTAAATATTGACGTGTCAGTTCAAAGACAAAGCGGCACAGTTTCTATCAAAGATTATTGTAACGTGACCAAAGCGGGTTCTCCGTCGGATGATCATGACTTTACAGTAAACTTAAAGAAAGGAACTATAACAATAGATAAAACAGGAACAAATATTGAAGAAGATCAGTCGTTCTTGTTTGCAATAAAATATATCGATTTTGATGGCAACGATGCTGTATTATATGAAGTTATACAAGGGATCGGAAGCAAAACTATAACAGGCTTGGTTGCCGCTGACTATACGATAACAGAACAGACAGATTGGTCTTGGCGCTATACTGCAGATAGTTCAACTAAAAATGTAACTATTAGCAGCAGTAATCCTAATGCCCAGGTTGAATTTAAGAATTCTTATTCTAATGACAAATGGCTCTCAGGAAACAATTTTGCAATCAATCTATTTAAGGCATTGGGAGCAGATTAATGGAGACTGAGTTAAGGCGTACTAAGAAAAAGGACATTAAAAAGAAAAGATCACTTAGAACATTAAACATTATAACTGCTATATTGGTTTTAGTTATTATGTTGATGGCATTGTTACTGATAGGAATACGTTTTGTTGGGCTTACTCCATATACAGTTCTTTCTGGGTCTATGGAACCTACATATCATGTAGGAAGCCTGATATATGTTAAAGAATCTACACCTGATGAAATTGAAGTTGGTGATCCAATAACATTTGTACTTAATGAGAACTTAGTAGTTGCAACTCACCGGGTTGTAGAAATTGATACTGAAAATGAGCAGTTTTATACTAAGGGAGATGCAAATAAATCAGCGGATGGTTCGCCGGTTAATTTTAAAAACCTTATTGGAAAGCCCGTGTTTACTATTCCATATATGGGATATGTAGCAGAGTTCTTAAGCACACAGGCAGGCAAGATAATCGGTCTTACTATATTAGGCGTTTTGATATTACTTGTGTTTATAGCAGAGATAAAGATAAGAAAGAATGCAAAGGACTAAAGAACGAATCTGTGATTTAATCACAGAAAAAGATTGAATTGAAATTTAATATTCAAATACAAAATACAAAAATTTGTAAATTAGGAGGTGAAACGATGAAAGGGCTATCAATAAGATGGAACAGAAGTACAGTTGTAATAGCATTTATATTATTATTGACTATAGTTTTATGTACAGCCGGGTTTACTATAGCGTGGTTTATTGACAGCACCGATTCTATCGTGAACTCCTTTGTTCCAGGCAATGTAGCATTTAACATAGAAGAAAATTTCACCAATGGTGATGATGTTAAAGAAGACGTTATGTTTTTAAATACCGGAAACATTGATGCATATATAAGGGTGGCATTAGTTCCTATATGGCGCGATGAACAAGGTGAAGGAACAGCGTTGACAGCTGATGGGACTTATACGATAGATTGGCCAAACGATTATGATAATAACTGGTTTGTAGGAGACGATGGATATTATTATTGTAAAACACCTATTAAACCTGGAGAGTATTCACCTATATTAATTGATGAATGTAAAGTAATCGAAGGTTTAAGCGAAGAATACGATGGAAAAACATTTGAACTGCAGGTAATAATCTCTGCAACACAAGCAGAAGATACCGTAGCAGCACAGGAAGTTTGGCCGGTAATAATCGATGGTGACGGAAACTTAAGCAAGGAATAAATAATTAAGCGAAAAACGTTTAAATAACGATGAAGAGGAATTATTATGAAGAAAGGATTAATTGTTGCGCTGCTGGTTGCTTTATTAGTAGCATTGACATTCGGCGGTACGTTAGCCTGGCTAACGGACGAAACCGGACCTGTTGTTAATACATTTCAGGTTGGCAATATATCGATAAAGCTTACAGAACTCAACTGGGATCAAAATGAAAATAAAATATATCCAGGCGCTGAGATCTCTAAAGAACCGGTAGTAACAATAGAGGCTGATAGCGAGGATTGTTATGTATTCATGCAATGTACCAACAGCATTCCAGACGGTATAGCTGAATTTGATTTCAGTAGCTCATGGAAACTAATAGATGCTGCCAATGGTATATATGTTTACACAACAGACGGCATAAATCCTGCTATTATTGAAAAATCTGAGAATGATACTACTCTTGATGCGTTGTTTACTAAGATGACTATAGATGAAAATGTAACACGTACTCAGATAAGGTCGCTTACTAACCCTAAGATAACAGTCCAGGCATATGCTCAGCAATCTGCAAATAATTCATATGAAGCTATTGAGGCAGATGCAATAAGTTGGCTTATAAATAATTAAAGCTTAAAAAAGCAGGTTGCTTTTTAAAACATAATAGAAATTATTTTGAAAGAGAGATACTCATATGAAAAAGAAGATTTTAGTAATCGCATTAGCGGTTATGGCTATATCATTAGTCGGTTATGGAACACTCGCTTGGTTTACAAGCCAGGATACAGCAAATAACACAATAACGACTGGTGATATCGAAATTCAGGTCAACGAAACAATGATTGATGATGGCGAAGAAGTACCTTATGTAGATCCTACAGATACTTTAGTACCAGGAACAACAAGTTCAAAGATCGTTTGCGTTGAGAACACAGGCAGTGATGCAGCATATGTACGTGTAAAATTAGACGTTGCTTTTGATGATGAAGAGCTTTCAACAGATGTTATAAGCTTAAACTTAAACACAACAAACTGGACATACAGCAACGGATATTACTACTACAACAGCATATTACAGCCAGGTGATGAAACAGAAGACTTATTTGATTCTTACACATTCAGCACAAGCGCTGGAAATGAATATGCAAGCGCAGAACTCAGCATAGATGTAAATGCATATGCAGTACAGAGCGACAACAATGGTACAAGTGCACTTACAGCTACAGGCTGGCCTACAGTTTAGTTTACTAAATAAGGCAAATTAATTCCGAGAGATCGGAGCTTAAAGTAATAATTATTTAATGAAAGATGAAAAGCTATGAGATTATATAATCGTCTCAAACGCATCATCGTGGTGGCAATATTTCTATTAGTTCTGTTTACAGGAACAACTGCTTATGCTAATAATGATTCGCTGGTTGTATATGAAGGCTCGGCAAAGAATTTTGTCTTTGTACCTGAGACTACTGACCTGTTTCAGAATTTAAAGAATATCATGCCTGGAGATGAACTTGCGCAGGAGATAATTGTAAGAAATACAGGCGACAAGGTCGTTAAGGTGTATCTAAGAGCAGAGGCTGTTGAGGAGCAATATCGTTCTTTCTTAAGCCAGCTATCGCTTAAGGTAGTTGAAAATGGTGAAGATAGTACAAATGCTACACTTTTTGAGGCTACTGCAGACCAGCAGGATACCCTTGTAAATAACGTCTTGCTTGGGACCGTAAGTCCTGGGGTAGATACTACTTTACATGTTACGCTTGATGTCCCTCGTTCGCTTGGCGACGAGTATCAAAATACTAAGGGCGTTATAAAGTGGGTGTTTACTGTTGAGGAAACAGATGAACCTGATACCCCTAAAACGGGTGATGATTCAGTTACATGGATTTGGTATGCCGTTTTAATAGTCGCTGTTATAGCTTTTGCTACAGCCTTAATAATTAAGAAAAAGAAAAAAGCAGAATAATTAAAAAGAGGGCGGTTTTACGTCGCCCTCTTTTAATTAAAAGATTTAACAGGGTTTAAAAAGCCTAAATCTCATTATAATATAGATAAAGAAAGCCTTAGTTTGTTTAAAGCAGCGCTATATGTCTGCAATTAACAAAAAGGCTTTCTTTATTTTTCTTTTAAAAGGTTATATTAATTAGGGAACAATATTTCAAAAACAGTACCGTTGCCAGGTTCGCTTTGTAATTTTATCTTTGCATTATGATATAAAACTCCGTGTTTTACTATCGATAATCCAAGCCCTGTTCCGCCGGTTTCTTTGGAGTGGCTTTTGTCCACACGATAGAAGCGTTCAAATACACGGCTTTGGTGTTCTATCGGAATGCCGATTCCGGTATCTTTAACTTTAAGCAGTATTCCTTTGGCTTCTTTTGAAACCGTGATTTTAACGGTGCCATCTATAGTATTATATTTGATGGCGTTGTCACATAAATTAAAGATTATTTCATATAGTATCTGCCTGACTCCGGTTATAAAAGCATGCTCGCCTGAAATCAAAAGGGAAATGCCTTTGCTGTCTGCAAATGGTTTTAAAGTATCTATTACTTTGTTAGACAATTCAAACAAATCAACAGTTTCACGGACGGTATCTAAATCACCCTCATCTAATTTAGATAGATTAATGATATCTTTTACAAGTGCAATAAGACGGGTTGCTTCTGCATAGATATGCTCGGCAAAACGGGGGTAATCCTCCGGTTTTGCTATTCCATCTTTTATTATCTCAGCATAACCTAAAATGGCTGTAAGAGGCGTTTTCAGCTCGTGAGAGACATTCGCAGTAAATTCACGACGCCTCTGCTCGGCTTCGCTTCTTTCGGTAACGTCTAAAATCAAAATGACTGCGCCCGTTACATTTGAGTTTTTTTCAATAGGCGTGGCCATTAGCTGGTAATAATGCCTGTTCAATGTCAACAAAGCTTCGGCCGGTTCGCACTTTAAGACGCGTTCAGTTATAGTCCTGAATGCCATACTCCTATTTATATTAAAGACGTGTTTTCCTATTACTATATCCGGTTTTGCATTAAAAATCTTAAGCGCGCTATTGTTGGCTAAGAGCACGATTCCGTTATTACCCAATATGATGAGCCCTTCGTTCATGCTTTCTGCAATGGAGTCGAGCTCAGTTTTTTGATTTTTAAGTTCATCTATCTGATTATCTATTTGGGTATTTTGTTTTGATAACTTAAGAAGCAACGGAGAAAGTTCTTCGTATGTTTCAGTTGAAAGAGGCTCTTTTAAATCAATAAGATTTATTGGAGCGACGATATTTTTGGTTCTCCATCTTGAAAAATATATGATTAAAACGAGCATAAATAAAATTATAATGAGAAAATATGGGATACAACGCATAAAAACGCTTAGCACGCTTGAAGTAGTATTTGCTAAACGTATCACATTTCCATTATCTAAACGTATTGCATAATAAAAGGTTTGTTTTCCGATAGTATTTGAAAGGCGTGTTGATTCTCCGGTTCCATTCTTTAATGCCGATGCAATTTCCGGGCGCGTTAGATGGTTTTCCATTTTAGAGGCATCGGCATCACTTTCATAAAGAACTGTTCCGTCTGCTGCAATTAAAGTTATACGGCTTAAAGTCGTATCTTTTATACTTGAAAGATAAGATTCTCCTGAACCGTTAATTGCTTCTGCAACGTATATCGCTTCTTTTCTGACTTCATCCCGCATACTGTTATAGAATTCTCCATAAAGGACGAAAAAAATCAAAAGAGAAGTAAGTATAAACGTTAAAGACGCAATTAAACACATGCTTCGGAAGATTTTTCTTTTCATGTATCTGCTCCTATGCGGTAACCTATTCCACGGACTGTTTCAATTATATCTCCAGCAGGACCTAGTTTTTGCCGCAAAGTTCTAATATGAACATCTACTGTACGGGTTTCTCCGTCAAAATCATATCCCCAGATTTTAGTTAGGAGTTTGTCACGGGTCATGACTATACCTTCGTTTTCCATCAGGTAAGAGAGAAGCTCAAATTCCTTTAAAGTCAACATTATTTTTTCATTATTAACTTCAACTAGGTGTCTTTCCTTATTTAATATAATATTGCCTACTATTTTTTCTTCGGGTTCTCTCTTATACGTACTACGGCGGAGGACTGCCTTGACCCTCGATAAAAGCTCCATCATACCAAAAGGTTTTGCTATATAGTCGTCTGCACCTAAATCTAGGCCCAAAACCTTATCATATTCAGTGCCTTTTGCCGTTACCAGTATAATAGGTATATCTTTTGTCGACGAGATGGATTTAAGCCGTTTTAAAATGGATATACCATCTTCTCCCGGCAGCATTATATCCAGCAAAATGAGCTCAGGGATCGTAGACTTTAGATTTTTAAACAGGTCTACCCCGTCTTCTATGCCGGCAGCATCATATCCCGTATTTTTAAGTGTATAGACTATTAGTTCCCGGATGCTTGCATCATCTTCTACGCAGTATATCATTCGCTATAAACCTCCCATTTGTGTTTGCCGGTAATGGAATATTCCACCCATTCGGCTATATTTACCGCATGGTCTCCTATACGCTCGAAGTATTTTGCTATCATAAGCAAGTCTATTACAGCTTCGCTGTTTTTTATATCTTTTGAGACTAAACTTATAAGTTCTTTCTTTATCTTATTAAAAAGGTTGTCTACTACATCATCGTATGCTATAACTTCTCTTGAAAGTTCGAGGTCGCGCCTTACAAATGCATCTATACTATCGGTCATCATCTTTATCGTTGCGGCTGACATATCTGCGATATGAACTGTATTGACAGAAGAGCCTATATTTGCAAGCGTAACGATTTCTGAAATATCAGCAGCCTGATCCCCTACACGTTCCATATCTGTTATCATCTTTAACGCGGCGGAAATAAGCCTGAGATCTCGTGCTACTGGCTGCTGCCTAAGCAACAGGTTTAAGCATAGATCTTCTATTTCCCTTTCTTTTTGATCTATTTCCTTTTCTAATTGTATAGCTTGATTAATAGAATCTTTATCATTTTCGATTAAAGCTTTGGCGGCACAGGCTATTGCATTTTCACAAAGCGCGCCCATTTCAATTAGTTCTGTATTTAATAGTTCGAGCTGAGTATCAAATCTATTTCTCATCATCCAAACCTCCCGGTTATATAATCTTCGGTGCGCTTATCCTGAGGCGCCGAAAACATCTTTTTCAGTATTACTGTATTCAATAATCTCACCCAAAAGAAAGAAGGCCGTTTTATCTGAAATTCGGGCTGCTTGCTTGCATATTATGTGTTACTATGACAATAGTATAATTCTTCTTTAATTCTACGGCAAGATCTTCTATTTTAGAGGTGGAAATGGGATCTAGCGCTGAAGTAGGCTCATCCATCAAAAGCACCTCTGGTTCAACTGCTAGGGCACGGGCAATACATAGCCTTTGCTGCTGCCCGCCGGACAGCCCAAGGGCGTTTCTTTTAAGCCGATCTTTTACCTCATCCCATATCGCTGCATTTTTAAGTGATTTTTCAACGATATCGTCGAGCTTTGCTTTTGAGTGGATTCCATGGGTACGCGGGCCAAAAGCTATGTTATCGTATACGCTCATCGGAAATGGATTAGGCTTTTGAAACACCATCCCCACACGTTTCCTTAATTGGTTTATATCTATATCTTTATATATATCTTCTCCGTCCAGCATTATCTTTCCTGTTATTTTACATCCCTCAATCAAGTCGTTCATACGGTTTATAGACTTTAAAAGTGAGGACTTACCACAGCCAGACGGGCCTATAAATGCTGTAATTTCGTTTTGAGGGATTTTTAGGTTTACATCTTTTAACGCTTTAAAATCCCCGTAATATAAATCTAAATTTTCTATTATTATTTTCATAAAGATTATCCTTTCACTAGTTTCTTTGCAATGTAAGCCGAAAGGGAATTAATCGCAATTACTACGACTATTAAAACGACAGCTGTGGCATATGCTTGATTTATATATAAGCCTTCATTTGAAAGTGCATACATATGCACTGATAAAGTACGCCCTGAGGACAAAGCGTTGTCTGCTATCTGCGCAACAGTACCTGCCGTATAGATAAGTGCCGCCGTCTCGCCAACTATCCTGCCGATGGAGAGGATTATTCCTGCCAGAATCCCCGGAACTGCAGATGGTAAAACGATACGGAATACTGTTCTTAAACGCCCGGCACTCCAGGCCAAAGCTTCCTTCACGGTAAGTGTCCGGAACCGATTTCAAGGCTTCTTCGGTAGTACGCATTATAAGCGGTAATATCATTATCGAAAGTGTGAATGCACCAGCTAAGATAGAATACCCCCAGCCTAGTGTAGTGACGAAGAATAACAGGCCAAAAGCCCGTAAACTATGGATGGAATTCCAGACAGGGTTTCTGCAGTTATTCTAACAACACCAACCAGCCTATTGCCACGACGCGCATATTCAACTAAGTATATCGCCGAAAATATACCCAGGGGTGCTGCTATAAGAAGCGATAAAAACGTTATTATAATAGTATTTATAAGAGCCGGCATCAAAGACAGGGTCTCGGTTGTATACTCCCATGCAAAGAGCTGCGGCGTAATATACGGTACTCCCTTAATTAAAATGTACGCTATTATAAAAACGAGAGCACTTATTGTAATTATAGCTGCAATGTTCACAAGTATAAAGAGTACTAACGAAAGGGGGCTTTTTTTATAAACATTAAACCTAGATTTAAACTTTTTCATTAAACTTAAAATCATTTGTTCGTCCTCCTGTTTAGTATAGAGAACGTCAGATTAATCAACAAAATGAAGATAAACAGTACAACTGCTGTTGCAATTAAAGCTTCTCTATGTAAATCTGCCGCATATCCCATTTCTATAACGATGTTTGCGGTCAGCGTTCTTACTCCTTTTAATAAATCTGTCGGAATTCTGGCTTGGTTCCCAGCTACCATGATAACTGCCATAGTCTCACCTATTGCACGGCCAACGCCTAACACTACGCCGGCTAAAATACCGGATTTTGCCGAGGGGATTACCACCGAGAAGACGCTTTTTTCATGGCTTGCACCAAGGGCCAAGGCTCCTTCGTAATAACTGCTTGGCACTGCGCGTATAGAAGATTCGGCAACGCCTATAATTGTCGGCAGTATCATTAGCCCAAGCAATATCGAGGCAGTCAGCATACTGCTGCCGCCGCCGAATGTATCCCGTACAAAAGGAACGATTACGACCAGGCCAAAAAATCCGTATATAACGGAAGGTATGCCAGCCATTAAGTTTATTGCCGGCTTTATTACTTTATAAATGCGTTTAGGGCAAAAATAAGCCAAATATGCTGCAGTGAGTATTCCTATCGGTATACCTATTATCATTGCACCTGCAGTTACATATATGCTACCAAGTATCATTGGAAGGATACCGTATATATCATTTGAAGGCTTCCATGTATCGCCCAGCAGGAAATTAAATACCCCTATTTTACCAATAGCAGGTATGCCGTTTGCAAAAGAAAAATACATATCAGCAATACAGCTAATATGGAAACGCAGGCTGTTAGTAAAAATACCACTCGCATTATTTTCTCTTTATATTTTTTCATTAATTGCTCCCCATATACAAGCCGGGCTTTAGCTTATCAGCAAAAGCCCGGCTCGCTACCTTTATTACGATGTTATTTTAGAAAACATCTGACCATAATGTTGATTCACCTGTGTAGATATTTTTTTACTAATTCACTGGTTAATTCATCAAGTGTATTGTTTTTGTTTACTATAACTGCTATACCATCCATTGCGATGACCGTTGCGTTTAAGCCTCCGTCTACTTCACTGTCTTTTAATTCTCTTGAAGCCATACCGATATCACAGATACCGTCTGCTACTGAGGTCATGCCAGTTGTAGAATCGCTCTGCTGGATTTCTATCGTTGCATTTGTGTTGATTGCCAGATAAGCTTCTTTAAGTTTTTCCATCAACGGTGTTACGGATGATGAACCGGCTATTACGACTTTACCAGATGGTTTGCTTCCGCTGTAAGCTGCTGCATTATCAGAGGATGAGATATATCCGTTTTCTTCAACTATGGCCTGGCCATCTGAGCTCATTATATAGTCTATAAAATCCTGAGCTACTTCACTTACAGTGCCTTTTGTTGCAATATTGAACGGACGGGCGATTTTGTAAGTTCCAGATTTAATATTCTCAACTGTTGCTTCTGCGCCATCAATCTTTAAAGCTTTTACTGTGTCATTTAAAGATCCTAAAGATATGTAGCCGATTGAGTATTCGTCTCCTGCAACTGCGGTTATAACAACTGATGTACTATTGCTGATTTCTGCTTCTTCAGTGGTCATATCCACTTTGTTTCCGTCAGCGTCTTTTTCTTCGATCCCGAATAATTCGATGAAAGCACCTCTTGTGCCAGAACCTTCTTCACGTGAAATAACTGTGATACTTTTGCTCTGATCAAAAGATGAAGAATCAGAAGCTTCGCTGCTGGTGCTAGTTTCAGGAGTACTGTTTGCACATCCTGCAAGTGCTACTGCGAGCACTGTTACAAATAAAATCAATTTTGATATTTTTTTCTTCATATTTTTTCTCCTTTTCCTTGTTACAATTTCATGATAAAAAAGCAATGTAAAATCAAAAAGAGGTTTAATGTTAAGTCTGTGTTAAATATGAAGAAATATTCAAATTCAATTGATAACCCAGGGAAAAACAATCCACTTTAAACACACATTTTGTGGTATTAATTAAAATTATATACATTATATATATAGAGAGTCAAAAAAAGCCCTTGATCTTAAAAGAATAAGGGCTTTTAAATATATAGGTTATTTTTCCCACTTATCGCACATACTGTTGATTTGATCAGTAAGACGCGCTAAGTCTTTATTCGTCCTACCGGAGCTTATATCAATCAGAGAAGCAAGGCGGTCAAGAGCAGTTTTAAGCCGTGCAAAGGCCGAAGCCGCAGGGCTTAGCCTGTCTATCTTCTTTTGTATTAAAACCGGATGGCTTTCGTGTGTACATGTGTTAGTGGCTAAATCATATTCCATGCCGCTAAACGGAGCAACCGCATCCAAATTAAGGCTTGATTTTAGTTTTTCAGCAAATGAATCGCAAACTTCGCTTTCGCCGTGATTGACAAAGACTTTTATTGGTTTAGGTGAAAAGTTGCTTATCCATTCTATAAGTCCGTTTTGATCGGCATGTGCGCTGATTCCCGGAAGTTCTTTTATCTGCGCGCGGACTTTTATTTCTTCACCGAAAAGACGTACACTTTTTGCACCGTTTAATAGGGCGCGGCCTAAAGTATTTTGAGCCTGGTACCCAACAAAAAGTACTGTAGAATCTTCTCTCCATAGATTATGTTTTAAATGATGCCTTATACGCCCTGCTTCGCACATTCCGCTTGCAGATATAATAATTTTAGGTTCAGGATCAAAATTTATCGCTTTTGACTCTTCTGTTGAAATTGTAAGTTTCAATCCGTCGAAAATCAACGGGTTTATTCCTTTATTAATTAATTCAAGAGCCTGTGGATCAAAGCAGGAGTTACTGTTTTTATTAAAAATAGTAGTTGCTTCAATAGCAAGAGGGCTGTCTACATATACAGGGAAAGAGCCGTGCCCTTTTACAAGGTTGTCCGCTTTTATCTTGCGTAAAAAGTAAAGCATCTCCTGTGTCCTACCTACTGCAAAAGAAGGTATGATCAAATTCCCTCCACGGTCAAAAGTATCTTGGATTATATCCGTTAAAACCTCGATATAATTTGTGACCTCTTTATGTATTCTATCGCCGTATGTACATTCCATTAGCACATAATCTGCTTCTTTTATATACTGCGGATCCCTGAGAAGCGGCTGGTTTAGGTTGCCGATATCTCCGGAAAAGACAAATTTTTTAGACACAGTATCTTCTTTTATGAAAACTTCTATACTTGCAGAACCAAGCAGGTGGCCTGCATCTATAAAGCGTGTTTCAATACCGGGGCAAAGAATCTCTTTTGTTTCGTATTTATGCGGGTGAAACAGCCCTAAGGCACCAACAGCATCATCCATAGTATATATAGGAACAAAATCGCCGCTGCCGGAACGCCTTGCCTTTCTGTTTTTCCATTCTGCTTCAAATTCCTGTATGTGTGCACTATCTCTTAACATTATGTCACAGAGCGAATAAGCTGCCTGAGTTGAATGAATTTCACCTCTAAAGCCTTCCTTGAACAGAAGCGGTAAAAGGCCGGAATGGTCTATGTGTGCATGTGTCAAAAGAACGTAATCGATTTCAGATGCAGCAACAGGTACCTTTTCATTTTCATAATAGTCTACTCCTTGTTCCATGCCGTAATCGATCAAAATATTTTTTCCGCATGCATTAAGATAAGAGCAGCTCCCGGTAACTTCATGAGCTGCACCTATGAATTTAATTTTCATTTTAAAACCCCCATTTTATAAGCAATATTTAAATATAATAATTTAAACTACAGTTAAAATAATTTTATTCTTAAAATGCTACAGTGAAGCATTTATGTCAATAGATAAATTTAAAATATTTTTTAAATTATACTAGTAGCAAAATAAAAAAGGCGAAAATTATTTCGCCCTAATTAATAAATCTTTATTTCAATAGTTTTTTAACACTTAAATAATTCCACAGGTTTACAGCACCGGATATTAAAAATACTATACCTATAAATATAGTTAAGGTAACTGCTACTTTAAATGGATTAAACATAATTATAAGGCCAAAAACCGCGGTTAACAGCGCAAGTATTAAAGTTGATGTAAAACGTTTTGAACTTGCGTTTTTTAAATCGAACGCTATTTGTATGCGAATTATACTGTCAAAGAGCACCAACACTCCCAGCACTATAGGAAGAGCGGATACAATTATATGCGGGAACAACAACATAAATAGCCCTAGCAAAGTTGCTATAATACCATATGCAAAATCAAAGGTAAAAGTAGTATTTGTTTGGCTGTAGTTATAAGAAAACCAAGAAATCACTTTTATTAAACCTATTATTAATATTACCGCTCCTACTATATAACATATAGATAAGACAGACGCAGCAGGCCACAAAATAAATATTAATCCTAGAATTATATATATAATGGAGAGCCAAGCAGTCATATTTTTATATTTTGTTAATTTATCCATATTATTATCTCTTTCCTTTGCAATGAATACACTTAATTTATATGTATAATCTTACAATTTAATTATAACTACAATTTAAAAAGGCGTCAATAAATCAATGCTTTAAAGGTTCTTTTTTTGTATTAATAACAATATATTTATAAAAAAAACAGAGCTTTATAGATAATAGTTTACTATCTATACTATATGGAGGAAGCAAAATGAAGCCTTTGAGCAAAAATCAAATTATGTATATAGCCATAACTGCTGTTATGATAATTATGTTAATTGGATTTTTACCAAGTATAGGCGATGTTTCGAGCGTTACGGCAGCAGCAAATGTCGATAATTGGGGGCTTAGTTTTGGCGAAAGCGGCACTCAGCCGACGGGAAACGCAACTAAAGAATTTCTATCACAATACGACGCTTATTATGTCGGTGATGAAAACGATAAAACGATATATCTAACTTTTGACGCAGGTTACGAAAACGGCAACACGGACAAAATACTTGATACTTTAAAAGAAAAAAACGTAAAGGCAGCTTTTTTCTTAGTAGGAAATTACATAGAAAGGAACCCAGATCTTGTATGTCGCATGGTAGAGGAAGGGCATATAGTCGGCAACCATACCTATAGCCATCCAGATATGTCAAAAATTTCTAGCATAGAAACATTTACTGAAGAAATGACTAAATTAGAAGAATTGTTCACGGAAGTAACAGGAAAAACTTTATCCAAATATTATCGTCCGCCGCAGGGTAAATTCAGCGAACTAAACTTACAGTATGCTAAAAAGCTCGGATATAAAACGATATTTTGGAGCCTGGCTTATGTTGATTGGTATCAGGATGACCAGCCGACAAAGGAAGATGCACTGAGCAAGCTCATACCCCGCTGCCATCCAGGAGCTATTATACTGCTTCACAGTACATCTTCAACCAATGCAAGTATACTGGGTGATTTAATAGATGAATATCAAAAAGCCGGGTATACATTTAAAACTTTAGATGACTTAACACAGTAGAAAATAGCGATACATATATTACCATGCAAAAAACAACTAAAAACGAAATCAATTAATTGTTAAGATTGTTTTTTTTTGTTGACAAAAATTTAATAATTGTGCTAATATACAGATGTTATCTGTACGAATATAGTAGAAATAGCATGTTAATTTAAACATTAGTAAAAAGTTTATATATATTTTTAAAAATTTAAATCCTTACTGTTAGTACAAACAGTAAAAACAACTTAAGACATAAGCCATTATTGGGGTTGCTTTAAGCAACTTGTTTTTACTCATATAAATTTGGAGAACAAAACATCAAATGTAGAGAGTTCTGTTTGTTCTTATTTGCGTCTTAATGCATAAAAAAATCTATTTTGAAGACAAAAATTAGTTTGTTTCAAACCAGGTTTTTACACTCGTTTTTTCCAAATAAGAAGTCTTTAAAGACTTATGGCAGGGGCTGTTTTAAGCTTATCACAGATAGTTTTGTTAATTTTATGTAAGACAAGTTTTTATACGGTATCTTGCGTAAAAATACCGTAAATCTATTATACGAGGAGAAACTAATGTTATCACAAGAAAAAATCAAAGAATTAAAAAAGTTTGCAATTGAAATTAGACGCCAAACTATTTACCAAATTGCTTTTTTGGGCGTAGGACATATAGGCGGAACCATGTCAATATGCGAGCTTATGGCTTGTTTGTATGGGCATATTTTAAATGTTGATCCTAAAAATCCTAAAATGAAGAACCGCGATCGTTTTGTTATGTCTAAAGGCCATGCAGGTCCATCTATGTATTCTGCATTAGCACTTAAAGGCTTTTTCCCAGTAAAGGAATTAGAAACGTTGAATAAGCCGGGAACAAGGCTTCCAAGCCATACAGACATGTCAAAAACACCTGGCGTAGATATGACAACAGGTTCACTTGGACAGGGAACATCTAGCTCTGCAGGTATTGCTCTTTCTGGCAAACTTAATGGAGAAGACCATTATGTATACTGCTTGATCGGAGACGGTGAAATGCAGGAAGGCCAGTGCTGGGAAGCTTTCGCTTTTGCGTCACAGCAGAAATTAGATAATTACATTGTATTTTTGGACAAGAACGTAAAACAGCTTGATGGAACGACAGATCAATGCTTAAGCCTTGGTAATGTAAGTGAAAGAATGGAAGCTTTCGGATGGAACGCACTGGAAGTAGACGGCCATGATGTTGCTGCAATCTGCGACGCAGTTGATAAAGCAAAATCATTTAAAGGGTCAGGCAAACCGACATTTATTACATTAAATACTATAAAAGGTAAAGATTGCCCAGCTGCTTTGAGAGCTCCAGTAAACCATAATATGCCACTTAGCATGGATGATTACAAAGAAGCTGGTGAGTTGTTAGATAAACAGCTTGCCGAATTAGCGTAACAGTAAAATTGATGATAGTGAGAGGTATATAATTATGAAAATAATATTAGCAAAAGAAAATGTAGCTGATGATAAACAGGTAAGAGCTGGTTATGCTGAAGTAATGACAAGTTATTTTGACAAAGGTGCACCTGTTATGCATTTAGATGCAGACTTAATGATGGCATCTGGCATGCGTCCATATTGGGAAAAGTATCCTAAAAATATAATTGAATGCGGTATCTGCGAAGCTAACATGGTTGGTGTAGCTTGCGGATTATCAGCAGAAGGCAAAATTCCTTTCTGCCATTCATTCAGCGTATTTATAGCACGTAGGGCTAATGACCAGATATATATGTCGGGTGCTTATGCATTCCAGAATGTAAAACTTTTAGCAACAGACCCTGGCGCAACCGCAGCATTAAACGGAGGCACACACGCTGGTGATGAAGATATAGCTTGTATCCGTGCTTTCCCTGGAATTACAATTATAGATGTTGTTGACCGCGCAATGATGAAGAGCGTTGTTAAATTAGCCGTTGAAACATATGGAATGTTCTATATCCGTACACCAAGAATGATCGAGAGAAAAGTATATGAAGACGGCAGTGAATTCGAAATCGGAAAAGCTGTTAAAATCCGCGATGGCAAAGATGTTACAATCATTGCATCAGGCATTTGTGTTGTTGAAGCAATCGATGCTGCTAAAGCTTTAGAAGAAGAGGGAATCTCTGCTAGAGTAATAGACATTTTCTCAATTAAACCAATAGATAAAGATACTGTTATTGCTGCCGCAAAAGAAACAGGAGCAATAGTTACCGCTGAAAACCACAACGTTATCGGTGGCCTTGGAAGCGCTGTTGCCGAAGTATTGGGAGAAGATTGCCCGACTTTATTGAAGAGAGTCGGCATCAAAGATAGATTCGGTGAAGTTGGTAAACCTGATTACTTAAAAGAAGCTTATCAGATTACATCCAAGTACATTGTAGAAGCAGCTAAAGAAGTTGTGGCTAAGAAAAAATAATAAAACGTCCAAAGTTTTTGAATTTTTATGCGCTAGCACAAAACTAGCGCATAGAAAATTTAATTAAAATAAAATTCAAGAAAAGGAGGAAGTATCATTTTGTGATGTGCCTCGCTAATATTTCGCAGGCGAGAAACAAAGATTAATTAATAAATATTTCATTATTAAATATAACATCACAGAAAATGAGGTTGAAAAGATGAGTAACAAAAAGGCACCTGTAAAAAGAAAAACTAGTAAATTAAAGTACACTATCATGGCTATCTGCAGTGTTTTAGTGTTTTTAGGAATTTGGGAAGCCGTAGTTAGATTAGGTTGGGTCTCTACAGATAAATTACCTACCCCAACTTCGGTTATTTCAGCTTTCTTTGTAAAACTCACGGACACAAAACCGGATGATTCAACTATTATAACTCATACATTGGTTAGTTTGGAGGAAGCTGTAACTGGATTATTAGCTGCTGTACTTATAGGAACTCCACTTGGACTGCTTATGGGTTGGTACAAAGGTTTTGACAGATTTGTAAGCCCTATATTTGAACTCGTAAGACCTATACCGCCAATTGCATGGATACCTTTAATGATAGTTTGGGTAGGTATTGGACTTACAGCTAGAGCTATAATCATATTTGCCGCTGCTTTCGTTCCGTGTGTAATTAACTCTTATACTGGAATAAAGAGTACGTCTAGAGTTCATATCAATGTTGCAAAAACATTTGGCGCAAGCAATTTCCAGATGTTTAGAAAGGTGGGTGTACCATCTTCAATGCCTATGGCATTTGCGGGAATGCGCGTTGCACTAAGCTCTGCTTGGGCAACACTGGTAGCTGCTGAGTTGCTGGCATCCAATGCTGGCCTTGGTTATATGATAACGATGGGCAGACAGCTCGTTCGTACCGACTTAATAGTACTTGGTATGTTTATCATAGGTGTTCTCGGTTTCATATTCACGGCAGTGTTTGGCAAGATTGAAAATATTGTAGTGAAATGGAGGACAGTATAATGGCAAAAGAAAGCAAAGCGCCCGTAATTGAAGGCGCACAAGATGTTAAGAAGATTACATTCAGATCTGTTTTTTATATAGTTGCACCATTCTTATCAATTATATTATTGGTTGTACTATGGTTCTTAGCATCAGCAAGCAATGGAAGCTTAGTACCTTCTCCCCTTAAAGTTTGGGATAGGTTTGTAGAACTCGCATTTACAAAGTTCTCTGCAAAAGTTAGCTTATTCGGACATATTTGGGCAAGTCTTCAGCGTGTTTTAATAGCTCTTGGAATCTCTGTTGTAACCGGTATCACATTTGGTGTTATGGTCGGATGGAGCAAATCATTTAGAGCTATATTTGGAACATTATTTGAATTACTTCGTCCAATACCGCCAATTGCATGGTTATCATTATCAGTTATGTGGTTTGGTATCGGTGAATTCCCGAAAGTATTCATAGTTTTCATCGGAACATTTACACCGTTAGTTATCAACTCTTATACTGGTATAAGACTTGTAGATCCACTGTTATTGGATGTAGGACGTATGTTTAATGCGAAAAATAACCAGTTGCTGATGGAAATTGCGGTTCCATCTGCATTACCGGCGATATTCGCTGGATTCAGAAACGCCACATCTCTTGGATGGATGGTTGTTTTAGCCGCAGAAATGATAGTTGCAAAAACTGGCCTTGGATTCTTAATCTATCGCGGAATGGACTACTTTGATGTTCCGCAGATACTAGTTGGTATGATCACGATTGGTATCGTAGGTGCATTGCTTGCAGTTATCACAAACTATTTAGAAAGGTGGATCTGTCCATGGAACGTAAAACTAGAGCAAGAATAAGTGTTAAAAACTTATCAAAAACATTTTTCAGCGTAAAAGGCGAACCGCGTCTGGTTGTTGATAACGTATCATTTGACGTTTATGATAATGAATTCTTCGTTCTACTTGGCCCAGGACAGTGCGGAAAGTCCGTCATAATCAATATGATGGCGGGTCTTTTAAAACAGGATGAAGGCGAAGTTACATTAGACGGCGAAAAAGTCACTGGTCCTAACCCTAAAATAGGTATGATATTCCAGAAACTCGGCTTAATGCCTTGGAAAACAGTTATGGAAAACGTTGAAATAGGGCCACAGCTTCGCGGAGTAGATAAAAAAGAAAGACGCGAAAAAGCACAGTACTACATAAACTTAGTTGGATTAAATGGATTTGAAAACCATTTTCCACATCAATTATCCGGTGGTATGAAACAACGTGTTGGTATCGCAAGGGCATATACAAATGACCCGGAAATCCTAATAATGGATGAACCGTTTGGTCAGTTGGACGCACAGACAAGATATAGCATGCAGAACGAAGTTGCACGTATTTGGAGTGAAGAGAGAAGAACAGTTATCTTCATTACAAACAACATCGAAGAAGCAATATACCTTGGGGACAGAATACAATTGCTAACAACATGTCCTGCTAAGATCAAGAAGGTATACGATATTGATCTTCCACGGCCAAGAGATATGATTGACCCATATTTCTTAACCATGAGAAAAGAAATATCTTACAATACCGACTTGGCTCTATAAGAATAAGAAAAGGAGCAACGCAATGGCAGATAATAGAGAAATTAAAATTGAAGTTAAGAACTTAACTAAATATTTTGGTTCATTACACGTTTTAGATGATATTTCTTTTAACGTTCATAAAGGCGAATTCTTGTGCGTTGTTGGGCCTACCGGATGCGGAAAAACTACATTTTTGAATTTACTTACACAATTAATTCCTCCGACAAAAGGAGAAATATTGGTTGATGGTGTAGTTGCCGATCCTAAAGTCCATAACCTGACATTCGTTTTCCAGGAGCCTTCGGCTTACCCTTGGCTCACAGTTCAGCAGAACCTGGAATTCGGATTAAGGATAAAGCACACGCCCGAAAACATCATAAAAGAAAGAGTCGACAGAATTTGTGATTTAATGGGCCTTGATAAATTCCGTGATGCTTTCCCGCATCAGTTGTCAGTTAGTACAGAACAGCGTATAGTTATAGGACGTTCGTTCGCTATATATCCTGACCTTCTATTAATGGATGAACCTTATGGCCAGATGGACATAAAGATGCGCTATTACTTAGAAGACGAAGTTCTAAAGCTGTGGAAAGAGTTTGATTCTACGGTTATATTTATCACACATAACATCGAAGAAGCTGTTTACTTAGCAGAGAGAATATTAATTCTCACAAATAAACCTGCTAAAGTAAGAGAAGAAGTTATAGTTGATATTCCAAGACCACGTGACTTCACAACTCCTGAGTTTGTTGAAATCAGAAGATATGTTACAGACAAGATTAAATGGTGGTAAAAATAAGAATATTTTCTTAAAGAACTATACTTATGCGGTTTTTATTAAAGCCGCATAAGTTATAGTTTTTTTATTTGATAATTTTTTTAGCAATTTAAAAAATTCGTTGTTAAAATTTATCTATAAATTGTGCAATATTTTTTTAAATAAACACAACATACAGTTGGCGTAAATGAACCATATATGATATAATACAAAAAGTATGGGAACATGTATTTCATGTGCAAAAAATCCATAAAATATGGGAAATATGCGCATTAAAATTTAAGCAATATTTTTTAAAATAATTAAAGTAACGGAGGTTATTATGAAAAAAATATTTGTTAACTTAAAACGTTTCGAAGTTAGTAAAGAAAAAGGCGGCATTTGCCCAATGGACAATCCAATCGAGTGGACAAAATGGGTAGTTGACGAATCTATCAAACTTAACTTAGGAAACATCGATAACGTATTCGTATGTTATCTGTTGCCAGAAGCAACACTTTATACAGGACTTAGCACTCTTAACGGCTATCCTGAATCAAAAAGAACACGTCTTAACTTAGGATGCCAATCTGTTTACCGCGCAGACATCAAAGCCGGCGGAAACTTCGGTGCATTCACATCTAACCGTCCTGCTCTTGCAATGAAAGAAATAGGCTGCAATTGGACAATGATAGCCCACAGTGAAGAAAGAAGAGATAAACTTCAGATGATCGCTGCTTATGACCCAGCTACAGAGACAGATGCTGCTGCAGCTAAAAAATCCGCTGATGCAGTTGATGCATTACTTAACGCACAGGTTAAGTGTGCAATAGACCGTGGAATGGATGTTCTTTTCTGTATAGGTGAAACAGCCGAGCAAAAAGGCGAAGGCGGATATGACCAGTATGCACCAAGAGTAAAAGCAGTTTTAAGGTCACAGATCGAAAATGCTTTTAAAGGCATAGATAAAGAAAAAGTAAAAGATATCGTTTTAGGATATGAGCCGATCTGGGCTATTGGACCAGGCAAAACTCCTCCAGACAGCGATTACATAGCATTTGTTTCCAAATATGCTAAAGAAGTTACAAAAGAGCTTTATGGATATGAATTAGACGTTGTTTACGGTGGCGGGCTTAAAGAAGAAAATGCAGAGAGCATAGCTGCTGTTAGCACAATAGACGGCGGGTTAGTTGCATTGACAAAATTCGTACAGCCTATCGGATTTGATCCGCAGAGCCTTAAAAATATAATAATGGCATATGTAAAGTAGCATATATGTTTTAAACATTGAAAGGAGAAAACAAAAACATGAAACTATCATTTGAATACGGTCATGGCATGATGGATGCTAATGTTCCAGATAATACTGATATATTTATTCCTGGCGAAACAGTTGCCGATCCTCCGCATATACCAGAAGATAAAATTGTTGAGGAAACACGTAAATCAGTTCACAATCCTATAGGAATGGAGCCACTTTCAAAAACAGCTAAAAAAGGAGATAAAGTAGTATTTATTATTCCTGATATAGTTAAAGGCGGTGTACAGCCTACTTCACATCGTAAAGTTGCAATAAAAGTTATATTAGAAGAACTTTACGCTGCAGGAGTTGAAAAGAAAGACATTTTACTTTTAATATCAAACGGGTTACATCCAAGAGCCACAGTACCTGAATTAAGAGCAATCTTAGGGCCAGAATTATTCAACGAATTCTATACAACCAATCAAATTACAAGCCACGACAGCGAAGACTATGAACATCTTATTGACCTTGGTTATACAGACCGCGGCGACCGCGTAATTATGAACAAATACGTTTATGATGCAGATATCGCTATATTAATCGGACATGCACAGGGAAACCCATACGGTGGTTATTCCGGCGGTTATAAACATAGCACAACCGGTATAACACACTGGAGAAGCATTGCTACGCATCATGTTCCTGACGTTATGCATATTCCTGGTTTTACACCTGTTTCAAAGCATTCGCTTATGCGTAAAAAATTCGATGAAATCAGCATGCATATGGAAAAATGCATGGGCAAAAAATTCTTCTGCTGTGATGCAGTTTTAGATACTTATTCAAGGCAGTTAGGAATTTACAGCGGCTATGCAAAAGAAATGCAGCCTATTTCCTGGAAATTAGCCGATAAGAGAACATACGTTCCCTGGGCAAAGAAAAAATATAATGTTTTACTATTCGGTATGCCACAGGCTTTCCACTATGGCAACGGCATGGGCACAAACCCAATCCAGATGATGCAGGCTTTATCCGCACAGGTTATCCGTCATAAGAGAATTATGGCTGACAACTGCGTAATTATTTGTTCATCTCATTGCAACGGTTATTTCCATGATGAACGTTGGCCATATCTTCGTGAAGTATACGAGCTGTTCCAGAAGGATTATATGAATATATTACCTGATATGAACAGATACGGCGAATATTTCGGAACAAATCAAGAATACATACGTAAATATCGTTTCACAAATGCATTCCATCCGTTCCATGGTTTCTCCATGATGAGCTGCGGACACATTGCTGAAATGAATACAGCCGCAATTTATATCGTTGGAGCCGAGGAACCAGGTATTGCCCGCGGAATGGGGCTTAAGACACGCGCTACTTTTGAAGAGGCATTGGAAGATTGCAAGAAGATCGTTGGACCAACTCCGAATATCTTAGCTTTACCTAAGACATTCAAGATCGGTGCTGTTCACCTCATGATGGAAAACGACAGCTTAGAAGATGTCTAATTAAATTTAAAACATTGTTTACATTGGGGGAAAATCCCTTAATGTAAACATATGGATATAAAATGTATTATTAATAAAGGAGAGGTAAACATACATGATTGACAAATATTTATATGAAAACGATTTGTTAAAATGTACGCTTAGCGCAATTGATGGCGTCTCTATCGCCCGCGGCGACGAAGACTATGCAAAGAGAGTTATGGATATGCCAATGTCCTATGACTTATTCTGCACATTGAGTGAATGCGCACAGACTATAGGCGTAACGAAGAACTTTAAAGAAGTTATAGACTACTTTAAAGTACCGGCTAACGAGACACCGGCAGGTTTCCGTTTAGGATTTGAGCTTAAAGCTTCAGGATTATTATTGGTAGATTTAGTTCGTGATATATCTTACGACAAAAACTGCGAAAAACGCCCAACACAGCTGCTTTTCTCAGCAGACTCTGCAAATCCATATGAAGTTGTAAGCATAAAGAACTTAATTGCAAACTTAACATGTAATCCAGCTATCATCTACAACATGTTCATCAACAACCCAAAGGCTAATGTTGGTAACAAGTTTAAAACAAGAGATGAAGTTATGGCAGAACTAGCCAGAATCTTAGGACCTGGAATCGATATCAGTGTTGAATTAAACGATCCATTCAGCACACCTGAAAGCCAGCTTTTAGAAGAAGCAGCAAGATTCAGAGAGATCTTAGGAAAATGGCGTACAGTTATTAAGATTCCTCATACCGGCCCAGTTAATTCAGGAAACGTCAATGAGCTTTTGACAGGCGACAAGATGTTTAAAACAAGATACAATGCCGGTTCTGCAGAATCGAATTTCCGTGGACATAACTTAGCTCTCTTAATGAAAGAGAATGGTTACAAAGTTAACTTCACACTTATGTTTGACCAGTATCAGACATCTATGGCTCTTCAGGCAAGGCCATATTTCATAAACAGCTTCGTAATGTTCAGACAGACTCAGACACAGAGAATTAAAGGCTTGCTCGGTGCATATGAAGTTAGTGGAGACGATGCATTCTTAGAAGAATTAAGAAACTACATGGTACAAAACGACTACCTCGCATCAGGCGAATTAGCTCTTGATTTACATACAGTAAAATCCCGTGCTGAATACTTATCAGATTACCGTGGATTTGAAGCTTGTGGATACGATGGGTTTGAAGGCTTAGATGGAGTTAAGCACAACTTACGTGTAATGCGTACATGCAACATGGAAGATTCAAGGCTTATTATCTGTAACATCCAGGGAGAAGAAATTTATCCGTTCTTAGATACTACATTATTCAATGGAGAATTTGATGATGTAATGGATAAGATCGTTATAACATCTCCACCGGCTCACCTTGCTCAGTTTACAAGCTCACCGTTGGTAGTTCAGTTCCACAGACGTTTTATGAACGCTGCAGCAGGGCAGAAATAAGAAAAAAATTAATAAATAATATTATTACACTCTCAAGGCTTTTAAATGTCTTGAGAGTGTGGTATATATTAAAATCCTTAGTATAAAGTTTTCAAACGATTTAAGCGTTTTTTATTTTGACAAAAAATTAATAATTTTTAAAATTGATAAAATTTTGCGGAAATATTTTTTCGTAAATTCATATAAAATAGGGCAGAAGGTATTTTAGATTATGGAGTCGGTATTAGATGTAACATTGGTTAACTGCTTGCTCGTCTTTAGCATTGTAGCCTTTTGCGGATTTATGCATACAAGCACGGCAGTTGGTTATTCAATATTTGCTATGACATTGATGCCGCTTTTATTACCGTTTGTATCGGCTGCCGTAATAAATAAAATAGCAATGCTTGCTTTAACTTTCATGGTAATCGGAAAATTAAGGCAGAAGGTGGATTATAGCTTTATAATCATCCCAACGATTACCGCATTATTTGGGGATACATTAGGGTTTTATGTACTGATCAGTGTAGACGTCAGTATTCTTAAAGTGGCTCTTGGGGCAGTACTTATACTATTTGGCCTGTTTATGTTTATCTTTAACGGCAGAATATCTATTAAACGTTCAGTTACGGCCAGTATTATCGTAGGGTTTTTAGCCGGATTTATGGGAGGGCTATTTAATTTAACAGGTATTGTCTTAGCTGTATACTATTTTTCCGTGTTAGATGATAAACTGGCATATGCTTCATCTATACAAGCGACAATGTTTATAGTAAAGATATGGGATATAGGAATAAATGCAATATATGGAAATTACTCTATACCTGGTACATGGATATATGTTATAATTGCAGTTGGAGCTGTAATATTTGGCGGCCTTTTAGGTCTTAAAGTATTAAAGAAGATAAATAAAGATACTATAGGAAAAATTTCCTATTCGTATATGATTATAATGGGCATAGCGCTTGTTATAAATTTAGAGCAGATTTTGAAAGGTCTGCATTAATTTAAGGAGGAAGATATTATGAAAATTATTTTAGGCGCAGATTTTAATGCAGTATTAATTAAAGATGCAGTAAAAAAGATGCTTACTGATGAAGGCCATGAGGTTCTTGATGTTGGCGTTATAGACCTTGCAAAGCCTATACCGTATATGGACATTGCAGCTAAAGTTGCAACTTCTATACAGAAGGGTGAATATGACAGAGGCATTTTATTCTGCGGTACAGGAATGGGAATGGCTATCATTGCCAATAAGTACAAAGGTATTTATGCAGCTGTTTGTGAAAGTACATATTCAGCTGAAAAATGCCGTGCTATAAACAATGCAAACGTTCTTACAATGGGCGGATTCATGATCGGTGAAAAATTAGCTTGTGATATGGCTAAAGTATTTGTTGACACAAACTTAGGGGATGGATTAGAAGAATTCCGTAAGAATAACGTTAAGAAATGCGTTCCTGCAGTTGCTGCAGCAGAAGAAGTTTTATTTGGATGTAAATAAGAAAACCTTTAAAAGTTTTTCAAGAAATCCATGCGCTATGCATAAAAAAACCGCTTTAAAGCGGTTTTTTATTTTTTATGTTTTAAAAAAGGCTAAACAACAAGGTCACAGCCTGGTCTATACATTCATTTAATGAATCTCTATAAGTGCCGCCGATGAAAACATTGCATTTGTTTGTTGGTATTAAAATTTTTCTTGCTTTGCTTTGAGAAATTGCTGATGCCATTTTTTCTGACAGTTCGCCATGAAAGGAATTAGCACACACTATTCCAACGGCGCCCATTATAACATCGCATTCTTCTGCTACTTTAGAATTATATACTATTGCATTTTCACCGGTTGCGCCGAATTTTGCACCTGCACGAAGCATAGCAGAAGTAGCAAGAGAATTGCAGCCTATTGCGAGGATGTCTAAATCGGATTTTTTAGCGCGGATTTTTTCTATAACGGTTTTTCCAACGCCACCGCCCTGACCATCTATTATATAAACTCTCATGATTATTCCCCCATAATTTAAGCTATAAAGTTATTATAGCTTAAATTATAATAAATAAGCAACCTGCATTTATAATATAAAGCAATTGTAAAAAATAGGGCAAGACGTTATAATAAAAAACGGAGAAGCAATTATGATAGATTATCACATTCATTCAAACATATCTACAGACGCAACAGATCCAATGCAGGTCTTAGTTGAGGCGGCTGAAAAAAAAGGGTTAAAGGAAATATGTTTTACCGAGCATATGGATTTAGACTACCCTTTTCAAACCAAACATAACTGGTGTTCTGATATGCAGCTTTATGATAAGGCTATTAAATCTATAAAAGTAAAAGGCGATTTAAAAGTTAAAAAAGGGATTGAAGTAGGCTTAAAAGACGGCGTTTATGACAGACTGAACGATATAATAGATAACAATGGGTTAGATTTTGTAATAGCCTCCCAGCATTTGATAGGAGATGAAGACCCTTATTTTCCAGAATATTATATAGGCAAAGACCAGAAATCGGTTTACGAAAGCTACCTTCTTGAAATATTTAATAAAATATCGGCATTTGACAATTTTGACGTTGTCGGACATATCGGATATATAGTCCGTTTTGTGCCGTATAAAGATGTAAAAATAGAATTTTTGGAATTTTTGGACATTATAGATGAAATCCTTAAATCTGTAATATCAAGAGATAAAGGTATAGAGCTAAATACTATTGCATTTAGTAAATTTAAACAAAGTTTGCCGGCTCTTAACATAATAAAGCGTTATTATGAACTGGGCGGAGAAATAATAACGATAGGTTCTGATGCGCATACAGCAAGCAGGGTCGGTGATAAAAATAAATGGGCTATGGAGCTGTTAAAAGATGTAGGGTTTAAATATATAACGATATTTAACAAAAGGCAGAAAAGTTTTTTAAAATTATAAAAATAAAAACCGGTTTAAAACCGGTTTTTTCATCCTGTTTTTGCTTTGCCGATAGCTTCATTAAGCGTATCTATGTAGTTTGAAAGTTCTGATATTTTATTTAGCCCGTTTAAACTTAGGAAATTTTTATTCGCTTCCAGCAGCTGATGATACATTTTATAAAGTTCATCGTATTTTTGTTTTTCAAAAGTATTTTCTTCTAACAGCTGTTTTTGTTTTTGCTCAAGGTAAATATTTTCTTTATTTAACCTGTTTAATAAATCATCCTGCCTTGCCGGTTCTGTTGGTTGTTTGCTAAGCGATACGTTTTGCACTGCCGCTTCTGTCAGCGACAAGAAGCTTTTAAAGAAACATTCTGTATCTTCACCTAAATAATCCAGATTTTTTATGATATCGCCTATTATTTTAACTAGGTTTAGCTGCTTTTCTTTTATCTTAAGAGGTTTTCTCCCGCGAAGCGTTTTATCCACATAAGGGTTAAAGAACAAAATGTTCTCTTCTGTAAGTTTTAACATGATAGAATTCACAAGGTCGCGGTTGCTTCTTATTGTACTGCGGTATTTGTTCTGAAGCCTGAGCATTTTCTGTTTATCTCCGTTTGCTATTCTAAGAGTACAGCTTCTAACAGATTCCCCTTTTGCCTGAGAGATTAATACTTCACGGATCAATTCCGAGATCTCAGCGTTATTAAAAGGTACGAAAGTACTGAGACGCGGATGAAGGCCTATTGAATTCTCCCGCATTTTTAAGTAATAGAAATTTCTTATGCTGTTTGGCCTGCGCCCTGTTTTTTTAGCGACAGTTTCAAATACATAGTTAAGAGGCAGATCATTCTTCTCTGCCAGAGACGATTCACTAGATAAAAGTTCAATTTCTTCATTACTCCAGCCTGATTTAAGATGGCGTTGAAAGGATCTTAATGGTTGATTGTTATCAGAGTTTACCATATCTTACTCCCCTTGAATTTTTGATTTTTAATAATTATTAACATAAAATATATAAATTAAACAAATAAAAGCGAAGAAACTCTTCGCTTTTGTTAAAAATATTTAAACATTATAAATTATGCCTATTTTAATAAATATAGAACATCTATTGGGTTAATAAAAACTTTTTAAAGTTAACCAAAGTCATTTAAGGAATTTAAACATAATATACATATATTAATAAAAAAGATTTAAGGAGAGACATTTAGTGAAGGACAACGTACCGGTTATAATAAATATAGAATCCAGTGTTGCTGGCATCGTTAAAATCAACGACGGCGTTGCTGGCGAAGTCGGAGGCGAAGAAGGGAAAAGGGTTATCACGCAAGTATCGGGCAAAGGTACTTTTTATATTTCATTTCTGCCGTTGTCTTCATCATATGAAAGGATGGCGATGCCTCTTATAAGAAGGATAATAATCGGCAATACGGTATCTATTTTTGAAGACGATGGGTTAATAGAAGTCCTCTGCATGCCCGGCATGTATTTAATAAGGATCAAGCCGCTTTTTATTTCATCTGGAAGGGGCGAAATCAAGCCGCAGATGTTCGGCAGGTTTATATTTCAATCGGGAGGAATATCTTTCGTTGCGGGAATCTATCAGGAGAAAGAAGTATATATCTTTTTGGAAGAGGAAAGAAGAGGGTATACTGTGTTTGCCTATCCTCTCTGGTTCCGCGTTAAAAGCGCGTCTGTTTTAATGCATAAAATAGGCGACAGCGTTTTTTTATTATACACAGGTGAATCAAGTGAAGGGGATTTTTGCTTTGGAGTTCAGATAAGCCCGGAAATACGGTTTATAGATGGGTTTTTGAATGCAAAAGCGACTGTGCACTTAGACAGCCTTGTGTTTAATGTAGTAGAAAAAGACAATGGAATTAAGAAAAATTATTACTTTACATCTGAAAATGGACAGATTATTTTAAAATCAAGTGAAATTAATATGATAGAAGGCTGTGAAAATATAAAAACGGCAACCGCGCTTTTGTTTTTAGATAGTGTTTTAAAGAACCGCAAAGAAGAGTCATTGAAATTTTTAACGATGCAGCTTTTAGACGGGCTGTGTTACGAAGATATATGTGAGTTTTTAGGACCATTTTCAAAAATAACGACTAAATCACCGTTTAAAGAGGGTAATATAATTACTCTTTGGTATAAAAAAAGCAGCAATGTATACGACATCCGCTGCTTCTCATTTGAATTTTACAAGACTTCTAATGATAATTACCTAATCGACAACATATCCGAGGCTTGATAAAATTTTTTCAAGTTTGGATATAAATGCGATCATTTCGGCACCGGTACCTATGGTTACCCTTAAATAGTTGTCTATCCGCGGTAGGTTAAAGTATCTTACCAATATGCCGGCTTTTTTAAGTTCATTAAGAAGTGTTTTTGCCGGGATTTCATGTGATATAAATACAAAGTTTGCAAGAGAAGGAAGCACGTTAAACTTAAGTTTTTTAAGAGCTAAAATAGTTTCCTTTCGTGTTTCCAATATATTTTGATATACCATATTGGCATAAGTTTCGTCTTTTAAAGCTGCGGCAGCCATCTCTTGGGATATAGCATCTGTAGGATAGGAATTAAAACTGTCCCTTATACGGGTCAAACCGTTTATCAAGTATTCGGATCCAATGGCATATCCGGCCCGAAGCCCGGCCAGTGAATGGGATTTTGAAAGTGTCCTAACTACTAAAAGATTATCATATTTCTTTGTTAAGGGTACGGCAGTCTCACAGCCAAACGCAACGTATGCTTCATCTACGATTACAACTTTACCCTCGTTATTGGCTACTATTTTCTCAACCTCATTTAAGCTTATCGCCATACCTGTCGGTGCATTGGGATTTGGAAAAACAACTCCGCCTTTACTCATATACATTTCTTTAACAGGGACGCTAAAATCGCTATTCAAAGGAATTATATCAAGTGGTATATTGAAAAATTTAGCCCAGACAGGATAAAAACTGTAAGTTACGTCAAAGATCTTAACTGGTTTATCAGGGTCGAAAAAGGCGGCAAAACAAAAAGCCAATAGCTCATCTGAGCCGTTTGAACAAAATACGTTTTTAGCATCGACTTTATTTACTAAAGCCGCTGCATCTCTAAAATCTCCCCCATCTGTTTTAGGATACCGCCTTAGCGCAGGTTTTATTGCATTTGCTGCGGCAGCTATTGCATGCTGTGACGGCGGATATGGGTTTTCATTGGTGTTTAGCTTTATTACATTATTCTTAGGTTGTTCCCCTGCAGTGTATGGAACGATGCTGCGTGCCAAATCGCTTAAATATTTATCCATAAAAAACACCTCTTTAATAGATAGTCAATATTTCTTCAAATGTCTTGTCCGTTCCCTGTGTTAAAAACACAAAGTCAAATGCCTTTAAACCTTCAAGTGAAGTTTTAGCTAGTATTGCCTTTTTTATATCGTCGAATACGCCAAAGACCGCACTTCCGCTTCCCGTTATCATGGAAGACAGCGAACCTGCCTTTTTAAGGAGTGGAAATGCATTTTTAATTTTTGGTTCGATACTTTTTGCCGCTGCTTCAAGCATATTGGCAGAGTTTTTTATAAAAGAAGGTAAATCTCCTTCTTTTAAAGCTCTTAATACAGCAGGCATGTCCGCTTTTTTAGAATTAAAGTTTAAACAAACAGAATATGCCTTTGCTGTAGATACACTCAATTTATAATTTACTATAACAAAATACGCAGGAATATTATATTCAGCTACATTCAAAACCTCGCCTATGCCTTGGGCGCGTTTGCACCCATAATATAAAAAGAAGGGTACATCTGCTCCTATACGTTTTGCAATGTTAACCAGTTCGTCTATTGAAAATTTGGTCTCATATAACTTGTTTAAAGCCAAAATTACAGCCGCCGCATTTGAAGACCCACCTCCAAGACCTGCTCCTGACGGTATACGTTTGTTTATCGTTATATGCGCACCAGACGAGATATTAGCGGCTTTTAGAAAAATGCTAGCAGCTTTATATGCTATGTTGTGTTTGCCGTTTGGTATATGCTCGCTATCTGTATTAACTGTTAATACTTTATCTTTAAATATCCTAAGCGTATCGTAAAGAGAGATAGGTAACATAACCGTATCTATGTCGTGATAACCATCTTTTCTTTTTCCTTCTATGTTTAAACAGAGATTGATCTTAGCGTACGCTTTTAAGATTATTCCGTGCAAATAAATCACCTATCATATTATAGCATAATGGAAAATTATATGGTATGCTTTTAATTAAAGAAATATTACATATGTGGAAGGTTATGGTATGGAATTTATAGCATCTGGCTGGAAAGATTACGTTGTTATAGATGCAGGCGATAAAGAAAAACTGGAAAGATGGGGAGATGTAACTTTGCGCAGGCCGGACCCACAGTCTATCTGGCCTAAAGAGTTTCCAAACCTTTGGAACACTTCAGATGCTGATTACATAAGGAGTTCGACCGGCGGCGGTAAGTGGAGCTTTAAAAAGAAGCTGCCGGAGAGATGGCAGATAGCATATAATGATATTAAATTTTATGTCCGCCCGACAGGGTTCAAACATACCGGGCTTTTTCCAGAGCAGGCTGTCAACTGGGATTTTATGATGGATAAAATCAAAAAAGCACAGAGGAAAATCAAAGTATTAAACCTTTTTGCATATACGGGCGGCGCTACGCTTGCCTGCCTTAAAGCGGGGGCGGAAGTAGTTCACGTCGATGCGGCTAAGAGCATGGTTAATTGGGCTAAGGAAAACGTTCAACTCTCCGGCCTTAAAGATTATCCCGTGAGGTTTATAGTCGACGATTGTTTAAAGTTCGTTTTAAGGGAATTAAGGCGGCAAAACACCTATGACGCTATAATAATGGACCCGCCTTCTTATGGGCGCGGAGCCGACGGACAGCTTTGGAAGATAGAGGAAAACATATATTCGCTCGTTGCACAGAGTGTAAAATTACTAAGTTTAGACCCATTGTTTTTTATAATAAATTCTTATACGACTGGACTTAGCCCCATAGTTACAAAAAATATTTTAATAAGGACATTAAAAGGCAAGGAGGGAACTTTTGAGGCCGGCGAAATTGCCCTTCCTATAGAAAAATCCAAAACGCTTCTGCCTTGCGGTGCAACCACGAGGTGGTTTAGATGAAGCTTCATATATTATATGAAGACAATCATGTAATAGCCGCTATCAAGCCGCCAAACGTCTTATCCCAGGCGGATTCTTCGGGAGACGCGGATATGCTTACCATAATAAAGGGATATATAAAAGAAAAGTATTCAAAACCGGGAGACGTATATTTAGGGCTTGTTCACAGGCTGGACCGGCCTGCATCGGGAGTCATGATATTTGCAAGGACATCGAAAGCCGCCTCCAGGCTTTCTAACGAAATAAGAAATGGCCGCATGCAAAAGGTTTATCTTGCCGTAACGTCAAGAATACCGCCGCAAGATGAAGGCGAGCTTACTGGATATATAAAGAAATCGAATGGAAATTCAAAGATATGTGAAAAAGGCGAAGAAGGTGCTAAAGAAGCGCGCCTAAAGTTTAAAGTGCTAAATAAAAAAGATGGCATGGCGCTTATCAAGGTAGATTTATTGACAGGGAGGCATCACCAGATCCGTGTCCAGTTTGCATCTATTGGCTGCCCGCTGGTCGGCGACATGCGATATGGGCAAGGTGAAAAATATAAGCTTGCACTCTTCTGCAGCCAGCTTATTGTAAAACACCCCACAAAGGAAGAAATGCTTAATATTTCAAGCAAAGTGCCAGATGTTTATCCGTTTAATCTTTTTTAAAAAGGGAAATGGAACCGTCTGTTTCAAACGGAACGGGCAGTGTAAATACTTTGTTATTTAGATATGATAAAACATGGTTAGGACCTAGATTAAATACCATACGGTTTGCAAATAAAAGCTGGTGCTTTTGCTTATAAAGTTTATTTATAATACGTTTGCCGTATTTGTCGTCTCCTAAAATAGGGTGGCCAATATATGCCAGATGTGCCCTTATCTGATGAGTACGCCCGGTTACAAGCTCAACTTCCAACAGTGAAAGTTTTCCGTTAGTCTTAAGGGTTTTGTATCTAGTTACAACCGGCAGCGACTTAAGCGAAGGAGTTTTATGTATATATACATGGGAACCGGCTGCGTCTTTAGTTAGAAAATGATGCAGCTGCGAACTTTCAGGAGAAGGGCGGCCTATTACTACTGCGTGATAGTATTTGGATATTTTTCTTTCGCGGAAGGCATTTACCAAAATATCTGCCGCCACGTCGCTTTTGGCTATAACCATAAGCCCGCCTGTATAATGGTCCAGGCGATGGACTAAGTGAGGAACGTTTGATATACAGTTTATGATTTCGTCTTTATCCTGCATATGTTCCATAGCCATAGAATAAATTGAAAGTGCGCCGATCTTTTTATCGTCGTCAACGGAAATGCCGCTTTGCTTATTTATGATAAGTATATGAGGGTCCTCATAAACTATATCTAGGGAGAAATTAAAGTTAAGCTTAGCATTGGTTATATAAACTGTGACTTTATCGTCTTTAGCAAGCTCTACATTACGCCGTTGGCGCAGGCCGTTTACCTTTATATCACCACTCTTAAGCGCCTCAAAAAATACGCTTTGTTTAAGCGCAGGATAAGTATCCATTATAAAGGTTTTAAGTGTTTTTTCATCGTAGTCTGATGTTACTTTTAATTCAACCATATAATTAATGATAGTGTTTTTTTGAATATAGTCAAGATTAAAAAATGTTAAAACATGTTAATATTTTTAATATAAATGATATAATAAAAAAAGGAGGTTGATAAAAATGGAGTTAGTTGATAGTATTTTGACACGCAGAAGCATAAGGAAATTCAAGGAAGAGCATATACCAGATGAGCAGCTTAAAAAGATATTACATGCAGGTATGTCCAGCCCGTCTGCTAAAGGGGGAAGGCCGGTTGAGTTCATTGTAGTTAAAGACAAGGAAATGCTTAAAAGTCTATGCGAAGGCATACCTTTTTGGCAAACTCTTAAAGACGCAGATGTATGTATATCAGTCGTAGCTAATTTAAAAGATGCATCAGAAGCATCTCAGACCTTATATATGCTCGATTGTGCTGCCGCTACGGAAAACATATTACTTGCAGCACATGCGCAAGGTATAGGCGCTTGCTGGCTCGGTACTTACCGTAGAAGCGTTCAGGAAGAGCGGGTAAAGACTTTATTAAAACTTCCAGAAGACGTATTACCGGTAACCACCGTTGCGTTAGGTTTACCCGCAGAGGACAAAAATAGTATTTTAGAATACAAGGATGATAAGGTTCATTTAGAAGTATATTAAAAATGGCATTTTTAAAAATGCCATTTTTAATTGAAATTATTTAACATCTTTTGTTATGCGTATTTAATTAACAGTTAATTAAATATTTTTAATTATTTAATTTAAGGGCAGTATAATCTAATATAATAAAGCAATAGAGGTATTTATGTTTTTTAAAAGAAGAAAGGACGAAGAGGAAGATAAAATCAAGCTTTTAGTTATAACACGGACAGAAAGCGAGACTGTTATAATAGAAAGCTTATTGAATGCAGAGGAAATCCCCTTTATGATAAAACATGGGAATTTATATGAGTATTTTGCAAACATACCTAATTTTGAAAAAGTCCACGCAAGGATGTACGTGCCGGAATGTATGTTTGACCGGGCACGGGAAATCATAATGCCACCGGATGAAGTCGATTATATAAGTGATGAAAATATCAAAGCAGAATCAGACGATTAATTCTTTCCTGTTAGCTGAGACGTATTTTATTATTTCGTCTGCGATCAAGCGGTGCCCTGCTTCATTTGGATGTATCCCGTCTGAACACATTAGTTTCCTAAAATCAGGGTGTTCCAAAAAAGCATGCCTGATATCGATCAAATTTAAATTGTTTTTATCGGCAAAGTGCCTGATAGCAGATGAATAGCGTTCCTGCCAATAGTATATGACCCAAGTGCCTTTAAGCCATTCCTGTACGTTATCTCCCATTTGTTTATCGCCGTTTGTAAACCAATTGAAATAAGAATCTGCCACAAGCGGGGGTAGCGTCATTAGAATTGGTATAGCACCATAGTCTTTGACTTTTGAAATGATTTTTGTTAAATGGTCTTCAAAGTCTTTTAACGTTACGTGGGGAAGGTGCTCTTCAAGCGGTGTTTTGGCGATTTCGCTCCAATCAAAGTCGCAGTCGTTGCCGCCGTATTCTATTAAGACAAGATCTGGTTTATATTCTTCCAAGTTTTTTTCCAGGTTTTTTTGGCAATGAAGAGTCGTTGCACCGAATTTTGCTAGATTTTTTATTAAAGGAGATATTTTTTCCTTTACGAACGTAAAAAAGCATTTATCTGAAAAGTAATATTTTTTGCGCTTTTCATCTAAAAGAACGCCACGAGAAAGAGAGTCCCCTAACACTAATATTGTATTTATTTCTTTCATGTTGCCTCCATAGATTCTAAAGATATTGAAATAAGATTTGATATAAGAATAGCACCATTAAATTGGTTTGGCAATCAAAAACAAATGATGTATAATTATAAAAAATAAAGAAGGAAAATTTTATGATAAAGTTTTTACTAGACTTATATGATTCAACAAAACGCTTTATTAGAGATATATACAGGCATATTGAAAAACGCATCAATAAAAAGTTTATTTTATATAGTGCTATTGTGCTAGCCGTATTGATAATTTCAATAATTGTTATTAATTCAATTCCAAAAGCTATTGACTATGAAGTGGCCATCAAACCTTTTAAAGATAATGGTATGGTTACGGTAGGGTTAAAAGACGATATGGGAGGTTTTTCAACCTACGATGAGGAAACTGATTCTTATATAGGGCTGGATGCAGATTTATCCAACGAAATAATAAGGAGGTTGTTTGACGGCACAGATATTTTAATAAATCAAATCGGGGTAGATTCTAAATCCGGAAGGGTAAACATAATCCGCGAAGACGCAGATTTAGTTTTCGCCCAGTATATCTATGAAGACGATGACGATATATCCTATACAGATCCATACTTTACAGATTCTGTCGCATTTTTTGCCCCGGAAGACGGCATTGACAGTATAGCAGAAGTTTCAGGAAAGAAAATAGGAGTTGTAAGCGGCAGTTATGCCGGAAACAACTTGTCTAAGTTTTTTGAGGGGAAAAATATAGACTGTGAGATTTTAACCTATGCATCTTATCCGGATGTATTCAATGCCATGACGAGAGGGAAAATAGATGCGGTCGCAGCCGGAAGCGTTATGATCAACAAGTATGTAACAGAAGGTAACATAAGTGGCAGGATGCTTGAAGGGACGATTCTCCCGCACGGTTATACAATAGCTTATTCCTCCTCTAATCCCGAATTAGGCCGTGCATTAAACGAGATAATTTCTAAGCTTAAAGAAGACGGAACGCTAAAAGAACTTATCGCAAAATGGGGCCTTAACGAGTTTCAATACGGAAGTTAAAATACCAAAAGTTACTCTAATTGACATATACATTATCGCTATGATATCATGAGCTTAGGGTGTAATTGGAGGAGAAAAAGTTGATTATAAAAAGTATAAAAGAACCTCAAAAATTTTTTGAAACCATACAAAAATGCAAGGGCAACGTAGAGCTTGCTACATCTGAAGGAGACCTGTTAAATTTAAAATCGACGCTTTGCCAGTACATTGCCTTAACCCAGATGTTTGAAGAACTGAAAAACGACGAAGTTGAGTTTGAACTTATTTTATCTAACGAAGATGATATTAAATTACTGTCGGAATTCATAATGGAAACTTAATCATTGGTTTTGAGTTAAACCGCAACCTTTATTTGGGGGCGGTATTTTATTTTAGGCAGGTTAATTTATTTTAGGAGAAGAGTCTTGGTAAAAAAGATTGAGCTGATTCGCGGTCGTTCGGGAAGTGGCAAAAGCAGGTATGTTTTAAGGCTCATCCAAAAACTTTCGATCGATCCTTTTAAAAAAATAATAGTTTTAGTGCCCGAACACATGACATATCAAACGGAAAAAGACATAATCGAGCTGACTGCCGGCAAGGGCCTTTTTGGGGTGGAAGTTTTAAGTTTAAACCGTCTTTCAAACCGTATACTTGAATGTGCGGGAGGGCTTAAAGGTGCTGTATCAGACGTTTCTAAGTACGCTATGGTACATTTGGCCGCGCTTAGAAATAAAGATAAATTTAAAGCCTTTTCTTCTATATATAAAAAGGAAGGGTTTGACGAGGCTTTAGTAAGTTTAATAGGAGAATTCAAAAAGCAAGAACTATCATTTGAAGATGTCTTTAATATCAAGGTTTCAAACGAGACTTTAAAAAATAAATTTCATGACCTTGCTATCATATATGAAAGTTATGAGCAGTTTGATAAGCAGGACCGTGAAGATATAATGAGCAGCGCTATTAAAAAAGCGGCTAAAGCCCAGATATTTAATAACGCCACAGTTATAATAGATGGTTTTGATAGTATGACAAAGCAGATGTTCAGCCTCTCATGCGAAGCGGTAAAAGCATCTAGTGAAGCGTACGTATCTTTAAAATCCTGTAAAGATAAAGACAAAGATGCTTACATATTTGAAATACCTAATGCGCTTTCAGACGATTTTGCTTATTTTGGCCAAAGTACTGGCGCTAGTATAAACACTGTATGGCTCCCAAATGGAGAACTAAACATCTTAAAAAGGCAATCCTCAAAAGAGCTTTCCCACCTGGAGCAAAATCTATATGCCGATAGTTTCGACGTATTTAAAGGCGAAGTAAAAGACATTTCGTTTTATCAGGCTGCTTCTAAAAAAGACGAGGCGGAAAAGTGCGCTTCTGAAATCTTTAAATTGGTTTTTGAAAAGGGTTACCGTTTTAATGAAATAGGCATTATGGCAGACGAAGAAAGTTATTCTTCTACATTAAACGATGTTTTTTTAAGCAATGACATACCTGTGTTTATAGATAAAAAGACACCTCTTTCAAACAGCAGTTTAGCAGCGTTTTTACTTTCTGCATTATCTATAATAGAAGACAACATGCGGATGAGTGCAATAATATCGCACATAAAATCCGGACTAAGCAATCTAACGATAAATGAGCAAGGCATTTTTCTGCTCTGCCAGAAAGAATTTGCCCTTCGGGGCAATATGCTTAAAAAGCCGATTATATATATAGAAGAAAAGTACGGCGGATTTGAACGCATACGAAAAAAACTGACAGACCCGATAATAAAACTTGAAACGCAGCTTAAAGGCAAAAACGCAGGGCTAAAGATAGACGCAATTTTAAACTTCATGGAGAATATGGAAGTTTCAAAGAAACTTGAGGCAGAATCTAAAGAACTATCCGACATAAACTTTAATACGCTGTCTGATATTTGCGGGCAGACTTATGACAAGTTTAAGGACATGCTTTCAGAGCTTAGGGCTGTTTTTAACGATGAGGACATAAAGACAGACGAGCTAAGGGAAATAATATCTTTCTCGGCATCAAATGTATTTATCTCAACGATACCTCCGGTTAAAGATGAAATAAAGTTTTGCGACATAAAGAAAAGCAAACCCGGGCATATAAGAGCGCTGTTTATCCTTGGGCTTGATAGCAATTATATTCCTTCTAACAAAAATTTTGGGGCGCTTCTTGATCTAAATGAAGTTACAATGCTAAAAGACGCAGGCATCAAAACGAGCTATAATACGAACGAAGAAATAGAGCGTTTGGATATCTACTCTGCTTTATCTGCGCCAAAAGAAAAGCTATATCTAAGTGTACCGGATAAGAACCATTCTATAATACTTAAAAATATATGTGCCATTTTTCCGGGGATGAAAGTAAAGACATCTTTTGATGAGGAGAATTTAAGGCTAATCGGGAAAAACGGAACGTTTAAAAACATGGTTGTTGATTTAAATGCCTATTTAGACGGGAAAAAGCCAGCAAAAAATTTATCGGCAGTTTGCAACTGGTTTTTGTCTGCTGAAAAATATAAGCCTTTGATAGACAGGATGGAAAGGCAGCTAAAATTTGAAAACGAGGCTCTTAAGATAGACGAAAAAAAGACAGTACCGCTTTATGGTGATTTCAGCGGGAGCGTAAGCAAACTAGAGACGTTTAGCGAATGCCCGTATAAATTCTTTTTAAATAACGGCCTTAAAATTAAAGAAGAGAAAGATTTTAACGACGTAAGGCGTGATTTAGGGAGCATTTGCCACAGCGTACTTAATTTGTTTTTTAAAGGCTTAATAGAAGATAAAAAAGATTTAAATGATCTTAATAAAGCTGAAATAAATTTAAGGCTTGATAAAAGCATTAAAGAAGTGGTAGAAAAAGGATTTTTTGATGATAAGCGGCGGATGCTTTTACTCGCTTTAACAAAGAGGCAGCTTGAAACTTCTATAAATGCGTTAAAGTGGCAGTTTGAGGATACGGCTGCAAAGGTTATTTTAACCGAAGCGGAATTCGGGCTAAACTCTAAATTACCCGGATTTAAAATTAAACTTAATAATGGCAGCACAGCGTATCTTCGCGGATTCATAGACAGGGTAGACATACTTGAAGGCGAACAAAGTTATTTTAGGGTAGTAGATTATAAGAGCAGCCAAAAGAAGTTTAACAAGGATGAGTTTTTGGCAGGTATCAATATCCAGCTCATTATCTATCTGATGGTTTTATCGGAATATTTTAAAGAAAGAAACGCTAAGCCGTCTGGTGCATATTATTTTGATTTAAGCCTTGATTATCTTCAAAAAGAAGATGAAATAGATGCATACCGCGAAAAAAGAATGAACGGCATAAGCGTTGATGATATCGGCACGCTTATTGATTTTTCGGGTAAGACTCAAAAAGGGGAATTAAAAGCCATAAAACTTAAGCTTTCCAAAAATGGCATAGACAGGACGGGCGCACCGGTTATATTAAGTGAAGATCAGTTAAGTAGCTTGTTTGATTATACTAAGGACTTAGTTACTAAAGCATTGAATGAGATATATGAAGGCAACATCAGCATAAATCCGATTAAGATAAAAACAAATGACAGTGGAGTTTGCAGATATTGCCGGTTTAAAAGCATCTGCAGATTTGATGAAACTTATTCAGGCAATGAATTCAGGACAGCATGCCAAGAAAAGCTTTTTGGAGAAACAAATGACTAAGTGGACGCCAAAACAACTAAAAGCAATTGAATTAACGGATAAAAATATACTGATACGTGCGGCGGCAGGGTCCGGTAAGACCAGCGTTTTGACACAGAAGGCAGTTTCTTTATTGTGTGACAAAAAGGCAAGTATAGAGGAGCTTTTGATAGTTACTTTTTCAAATGCAGCAGCAGCAGAGCTAAAAGAGCGAATAGGCATAAAACTGCAAAGTAGTTCTTTAGATGAGATAAAAAGGTTAAAAAACCAGATTTTTAATGCGGATATATGCACTCTTCATAGTTTTTGTTTAAAAATCGTTAAGGAAAATTTTTTAAAACTAGATATTGCACCCTTACCTTATACTCTTTCTTCAGCCGAAATACTGGTGATGAAACGGCGCGCCATTGAAGAAGTCTTTGCCGATATGTATGAAAGGGAAGACGATGACTTTTTATGCTTAGTAGCAAGGTACGGCAAGTACAGGGAAGAGATGTTTGCAGAAAGGCTTCTTGATATCAGCGAATTTTTATCCAGTGTAGTAGACGATGAGAAATGGTTTGATGAAACGGCCAAGAGGATGCAAGATGAAGATATAGCAAAAGCCCTGTATAAAGAAAAGCAAGCTGCCGAGGCTATTAAGATAGAATATGCGGCAAAGCTGTTTTCTTATTCAAGCGAGTTATGTGCAAAAAACGGATACTTAAAAATGGCCGAAACAGAGAGCGAAAACGAGGAATATGCCAAAAAGCTTTATGAAATGTTCTTAGAACAGGGCGCAAGCGGGTTTTTAAACTTAAAAGACGGGATGGTGTTTCCGAAAAAAGCAACCTACAAGGATATGGACTCTAATCTGGCAGATTATATAAAAGGCATAAGAAATACGATAACTAAGCTTTTTAAAGAGGCGGGCGAGATTTTACCCGAAGATGAGTTTGTAAAAGAGTATTTATACGAAGGGGTGCACTTGGCTGAGGACACTTATAGGTTTAAAAAAATCTATTTAGCATTCAAACAAAAATACAGCCAATTAAAGAAAAGACAAAACGCGATAGATTATAGCGACATGGAGCACCTTGCCTATAAGGTGCTTATGGACGAGGATGCTGCTAAGCGTTATTTTAATAAATATAAATATGTATTTGTAGACGAATACCAAGATACAAGCCCAATACAAGAGGCGGTTATAAATGCCGTTTCAGGCAACAGCAAGCTTTTTTGCGTGGGAGATTTAAAACAGTCTATATTCAGTTTCAGGCGTGCTGAGACGGAGATTTTCAAAAGAAAAGAAAAGGCATATAAGTGTGACGAAAGCAGCCTTATCATAAGCATGAACGACAATTTCAGAAGCGCTGACGAGATTTTAAATTTTGTCAATTTACTGTTTGGCGATATAATGAGCGAACGCATTGGCAATATAGTTTATGACGATGATGAAAAGCTAAATAACGGGAGCGGCAAGACGGGTGGAAAAGTAAGCATAACGCTATCTGATCTAGATAAAGATATCAATAATGGTATAGATGCAGAAGAAGCGGAGTTTGAAGCGATAGCACAAAAAGTAGCCAGCCTTTTAAAAGGAGAAATATATGATCAGGACCTAATGCAGCAAAGGCCTGTAAAGCCTGGAGACATAGCAATTCTTCTTAGGGAACAGAGTAGTTCCGGGCCTAAGATAAAAAAAGCGATTTCAAAGAGGAATATACCGGTATCGACAGAGGCAGATTCTAATTTTGATGATATGCCGGAAGCAGAAGCTTTTATAAACATTTTAAGAATCGTAGATAATTTTAATTCAGACATACCTCTTTTAAGCGCCATGACGTGCGATGCCTTTTCATTTACTGCCGATGAGCTTGCCGGTATACGTATAAACACAAAGCAAAGCATACCTTTTTACCGTGCGGTAATTAATTATGCGGCTGACAATTCAAACGAACTGTCTAAAAAGATAAAAAATTTTATGGCAGTTATAAAAGATTTAAATTTAATTTCACGGCATATGCCATTAAAAGAGTTTTTACACGAGGTAAACCGCAGGACTAACTTTTTAACTCTTCTTTGCGGTTTAAAGGATGGAGCAGATAAAAGTGCGTTTTTATCCAATTTAATAGAAAACGCTTCTTTAACCGGAAAATATTCAGCAAATAACTTAAACGAGTTTTTAGAGCATTTAGACGAGATGCGAAACAGAAACAAGATATTTGAATTAACTGCTAAAACCATGCAGAGCGATTGTGTAAATATAATGACCATACACAAAAGCAAGGGCCTTGAGTTCCCGATAGTTATACTGCCGAGATTACAAAAACAGTTAAACGATCAGGACAGGAGGAAAGACCCTCTTGTATCGAGGAAATTCGGCCTGGCCCCTGCATTTGTAGATGAGAGGATGCTTGTTAAGAAAAACAGCATCTATAAAGATTTTGCAGTTAAAGACATACTTTCAAGAATGCTGTCTGAAGAGGTAAGGGTGCTTTATGTTGCTTTGACAAGAGCCAAACAGCAGCTTCATATAATGGCTGCGGTGCATAATCTGGATAAATCTATATTAAAATGGGCTTATCCGATAAACGACGAATCTAAAAGCCGGGTAAGAAACTATCTGGATTTTATTATGCCGCGTCTTTTAAAAGCCACAAAAAACTCTGAACTAGATAAGGAAGTAAAAAACAACCTGCCGTTTTTAAAGATAGAAAAAGACGAATATGCAGATGAAAATATTGAAATCAAAATATTAAACACGGCAGAATCAATTAAAAGCAGCGACAGGGCAGCCCGCTTAAATGAATTCAAAGCCGCCTTAGGAGAGGATAAGCAAGCAGAGCTTGATTTTTCCTATAAATATAGTTTAAGCACAAAGATACCAACTAAGTGTGCAGTATCCAAGATGAAGGAAGAAGAGGAAAAAGAGCGTATATATATGCGCATATCAGACGAGCAAAGCGAAACTGCGGCAAAAAGGGGTACGGCACTGCATCTGGCAATGAGATACATAGATTTTACAGAGACAGATGTGAACGGGGCTATACTTAATATGGTAAGGGAACAAAAAATAACAGAAGAAGAATCAAAATTGATAGACATAAATCTTATTGAAAATTTTTTGGCAAGCGATATAGCGCTACGGGCCTTAAAAGCAAAAAAGGCATTTCGCGAACAGCCGTTTTGCCTTGAAGTCCCCGCCCGTGAGATTGGGTTTGACAGCGATGAAGGAGTTATAGTACAGGGAATCATTGACTTATGTTTTATAGAAGACGGCGAGTGGGTAGTCGTTGATTATAAATCAAACAGGGTTTCAAAAGGAAGCATAAAAGACGTTTCTGACAATTACAAAACACAGCTTGATCTTTATGCACGTGCGCTTTTAAATATCACTGGATTAAGAGTTAAACAAAAGATACTTTACTTCTTAAGATACGGCGAACATGAATTATAGTGATATAAAATATATACATGTATAAATGATTTATAAATGGACAATAAAATAAATCAGTATAATTATTAACAATAAACATATTCTGTTGCAAAATACACATGTAAATGTTAAAATAATGCGTACGAAAAACAATGTTTTATTGTTGGAGAAGTTATTTAATGAAAGTAGTAGTAAAAATATTCTTGGTAATATTAATAGCAGCCGTGGCAGTGACAGTTACGATATTAGCACTTAATGCCGGCTCTAATGACAATGGCACCTCAACAGTTACCAGGGGTGTTGTTATAAGTGAAGTCATGGCATCAAACAGCGGGGCCTATGTAGACAATAACGGAAATTATTCTGATTGGATAGAAATATATAACGGCACGGGAGAAGACGTAGATCTTTCCCGATTAGCTTTATCAGACGATGAGAACACCCCTATAAAATGGGGGTTTGACGCAGGTACATTAAAGGCCGACGGGTATTTAGTGGTATTCATGTCTGGCAAGAGCAGCTATTCAGATATATCAAATGGAATTTACCACGCCAGCTTTAAATTATCTGCATCAAAAGAAACGCTTTTACTATCAAATATTGACGGTGATGTTTTAGACAAACAAAGCTGGGAAGACATGGACAAAAATGTATCACTGGGCCTAAAAGACGGCACATGGCAGGCGCTTGAAAATGCAACGCCCGGCTTCCCCAATACAGAAGAAGGGCTGACTGCATTTAAAGAATCCAGGGCTGTTGAGGATCCTTCTATATTGATAACCGAAGTAATGGGTTCTAATAAGACGACCATAACAGATAATACGGGAGCATATTCAGATTATATAGAAGTTACTAATGTCAGCGACCAGAATGTAAACCTATATAGTATGGGATTGTCAGACGATGAAACAGACCCGATGCAATGGCAGTTTCCAAATGTGACACTTGCCCCGGGTGAACAATTTATCGTATGGTGTTCCGGGGACCCCGATTTATCAGACTCTGACCCTAAAAAGGGCACTCATGCTAATTTCCGTATATCGACTTATAAAGAGACGATACTCTTATCAACGTCGGATGGGAAACTGCTTGACAAGACGAGCATAACAGAACTTACATCTGATGCGTCGTGGGCACGCGAATACAGCGATGGCTCACCTTCCAGCACTTTTAAAGTAAGTTATAAACCTACTCCCGGATATCCGAATACGGATGCAGGGTATTCGGAGTTTTCATCTAACAATAAAGTTGCTATCTCTGATATTTATATATCGGAAGTATTAACCTCAAACACTCAAAAGGATTTCGAAGGGGATGGCAGCTATTACGATTTTATAGAGATATATAACGGAAGCGGTGAAGCCATAAATTTAAAGGATTATGCTTTAACAAACAATACAGGTAATCCGGCTAAATGGAAGTTTCCAGACATTTCAATAAAAGCAGGGGAATATAAAGTCGTTTTAGCTTCGGGGCTGACCTCTTCTGAAAGTTCTAGTAAAAATTATATGCATGCGACATTTAAACTAAGCAATGAGGGGGACATAGTTGCACTTTACGATCCAGACGGGAATCTGTTAGATAGATACAACATGGGATACAATCCAACGGATGTATCATGCGGGAGAAAAAATGCTGACGATGTTAGCCTTTATTTTTATACAGATATAACTCCCGGAAGTGCTAACGGAGCAGGCGCACAAGGCTTTACAGAAACGCCGACATTTACTGTTGACGGAGGCATATATACCAGCACACAGAAAGTTGAAATCAAGGCGCCCAGCGGAGCTACTATTTACTATACAACTGATAATAGTACCCCTACAAAGAATTCAACGGTCTATACCGCACCAATAACAGTTAGCAAGACTACTATTTTAAGGGCTATGGCAGTACAAGAAGGGTATCTGCCAAGCTATTCGACAACGGCTACTTATTTAATGAATGTGAGCCATGAGCTTTCAATAATATCTATCGTTACAGACGACAATAATCTATGGGGGTCTACCGGTATTTATGATTGGGGAGACCAGGTTACGGAAGAGTATAAGAATAATATCGATAATTTCCCATATAAAAAAGCTAACTTTCAGCAGAAATGGGAGCGCCCGCGTCTATTGAAGTCATAAAGACAGGAGTCTCTTAAAATGTGAAGCTTAGAATAAACGGAGATTTAATAAAGAATAATCAAAGTCTTTGGCTTATTTGCAAGGAGCGAGTATGGTGCTTCTATGCTTGAATATCCGTTTATAGATAGTTTGGACTTTACGGAATATAAATCCATAGTTTTAAGAAACGGCGGAAACGACGGGACTATGGCAAAGATGAGAGATATAATATGCACCAGTTTGGTAAAAGAAACGACTGATTTAGACATTGCCGGATACCAGACTTATGTCGCTTATTTAAACGGTGAATATTGGGGTACTTACCACTTAAGAGAAAAAATAAACAAGTATTTTATAGCACAGAACAACGGGCTTTCAGACCCGGACAACATAGATCTTTTAGTAGGCACAGGCACTGCGCTAGTTGGGGACAACAGTGACTATAAAAAGATGATAGAATTTATGGAAAATAACAGCCTGGCTGACCAGGATAATTTTGACTATATAGCAAGTCTAATGGATGTCGATAATTTTATGGACTATATAATTTGCGAGATATGGTCTTCTAATTCGGATACAGGCAATATAAAATATTGGCGTGATAAATCCGGCACAACAGACGGTAAGTGGCGCTGGATATATTACGATTTAGACTGGGCACTGTGGCCATCTTATGTGGACAGTGACAGGGTAGAAAGGCAGCTGGATCCTGACGGGCACGGCGTTGGTTCAATGTACCCGACGACTATTTTCAGAAGTCTGATCAAAAATGAAGCTTGGAAAGACAAGTTCATAGAGAGGTTTGCATATCATCTTGAAAATACTTTTAATTCAGAAAAAGTAGTTGCAAGGATAGATGAAATTTATAATTCAATGAAAGGCGAAATGGAAGCCGAACGCGAAGAATTCGGAGGCACTGTTGCAAACTGGGAGTCCCATGTAGAAAAACTAAGGGAGTTTGCAAAGAACAGGAACAAATATGTGGTTCAGCATCTGGAAAACAACTTATCACTTACAACGGAACAAAAGCAGATGCTTGAAGATACAATAGACTAAAACTGATTACGGTTAAGGAATATATACATGGCGATAAAAGATAAAGACGGCGTAAAAGGCACGCCCTATGGAAAAACAAAACATGTAATAAAAAGAAAATCCAATAAAGCTAGCGTAACAAGCGATGGCATATCTGTCAGGCGCGTGGTATTGACGCGGGACGATGTAAAAAAGACGCCGGAACTATTTAACTTTGAAAAGCCTAAAAGAGAAGCGGAAAACAAACTCGCTGAAAGCGTCTTTAAAGACAAGCCGGCTGAAGACAGGCAACCCAGGTTAGACAAAGGTACAGTTTCAGTTAAAAAGAACCCGCCTAAGCATAATATGCCGGAAGCACTGAGGCCGCACCCTTCAACAGGGACAAGCAGCGGTAAATCTTCTTTAAGGAGTTCTTATAAGCATTCGGCTGCAAAGCCTTATAATGTAACTGCAAACAATGAAGCAAAAAAACAATACAGGCATGAGCTTAAGTACTATATAAATATGAGAGATTACCGTGTGCTCTTATCTGCGGCTCAGTGTGCGCTTTTTCCGGACGAAAATTCCATAGAAGGCGGATATCATGTAAGAAGCTTATACTTTGACGATCTATACGACAGAGCTTTAAGGGAAAAGATAAGCGGAGTTAATTCTCGGGAAAAGTACCGTATCAGAATATACAATAAAAGTGATTCTATAATACGGCTTGAGAGAAAGGAAAAGATAGGAGAATACATAGCAAAAGAGTCTTTACCCTTAACAAGGGATGAGTTTGAGAGGATACTTTCAAACGACATAGAGTTTTTGCTTGAGAAAAAAAGCATTTTAGCACATGATTTTTTTGCAGAGATAAAGTTTAAGGGCTTATCTCCCAAAGTCGTTGTAGATTATTTCAGAAAGGCATTTGTATATCCGATAGAAGACGTGAGAGTAACATTTGATTTAAACTTGCGCTCTGGAATGTTTAACAAGAATATTTTTGACAAAGAACTTTTAACGATGCCCGTATATGAAAAAGGCATTGCCATATTAGAGATTAAGTATAACAAGTTTTTACCTTTATTTATAAAGGGAATTATAAATACTGCGGAAGGTGCATCGCGTTCCGCTATATCAAAATATTTAATTTGCAGAAAGTACGAATAAGGAGAAAAATTTATGGGATCAGGATTAATATCTAGGGCCACTGATAGTGTAATACCAAGTGGATTAATGCAATATTTTCAAACGTCAAGTGATTTGACCGTGCCTGTTGTATTGCTGACTTTAGTAATAGCATTTTTGATAGGCATATTTATCTATTTCATATACAAGCAAACGTTTTCAGGAGTTATGTTCTCTAAAAACTTTGGCAGCGCTTTAGTAATGCTTTGCTTAGTAACATCTATGATGATACTGCCGATAACGAGCAATATCGTTTTATCTTTAGGCATGGTCGGTGCTTTATCTATCGTACGTTTCAGGACTGCGGTAAAAGACCCTATGGATACTGTATTTATGTTTTGGTCCATAGCGGCCGGCGTTACACTCGGAGCCAAGCAATATACTCCGGCAATAATCGGCTCTCTCGTAATCGGTGGGCTTATGGTCCTTTCCTCTGTATTTAAAAATAAAAGGACAATGCCTTACCTATTAATAGTAAGGTTTGAAGAATCAGCACGTGCTGATGTGCAAAATGCGCTTCGCCGTTTGCCACAGGGGAATATAAAGTCTAAGACTGTAAACCGCGACTATATAGAACTTACAATAGAGATGCGTTTAACAGGATCCGATATGCAAAGCATTGAAAAGTTAGGCACTATGCCCGGCGTCCTAGATGCCTCGGTAATTGCATATAACGGAGAAATAGCTTAAACTATGCAGGTCTATTATCTTTCAAACAGTGGATACGCCGTCTTTTTAAAAGACAAGCTTTTAGTGTTTGATTATTATAAAAACACTACACTAGACGAAGAAAAGAATGTAAACAGCGGAGTTATCCGTAAGGAAGATTTAGAGAAGAAAAAGCATGTATATGTTTTTGTAAGCCACTCTCACCCTGACCATTTCAACCCAGTTATATTTGATTGGCAGGAATATAATAATAACACGTATTATATGCTAGACTCAGACATACAAAACAGTAGAGGGCTTTTAAACGTAAAAAACATAAACTTTTTTAAAAAAGGGACAGAATTTAATAACGGAGATATTTTTGTAAAAGCTTTTGGGTCTACAGATATAGGCATATCGTTTTATGTAGAAACAGGCGGCATAAAAATATTTCATGCAGGAGATCTAAACTGCTGGCATTGGGAAGACGAGGCTTCAAAAGAATATGCGGCGAGAGCCAGGGAAGATTTCTTAGAAGAGATAAAGGATATAAAAAAAGATATAAAAACGATAGATTTGGCATTTTTTCCAGTGGATATACGTCTTGGGCGTAAACATGATGAAGGTGCAAAGTATTTTATTCAGGAATTAAAGCCAAGTATTTTTATACCGATGCACTCAGAGCGGATGGACGTTTTTTCTAGATTTAAAAGGGAAAACAATTTTGAAAACACTAAAGTAATTTGTCCATCTGTTAGGGGAGATAAATTATTGTAAATTAAAGTTTTAAGGATAAAGTAATGTTTCAAAGATTATTTCAAGGCAGGAACGGCCCGGACCACATATCACTTGCCGTACTTATCCTGGCTATGGCCGTAAATATAATATTTTCATTAGTAGGTCAGCCAACAATAGGTACTATATTAGTTGCTGTATCATTTGTATATGTTATCTTTAGGATGTTTTCAAAAAACGTAGTGCGCAGGCGCTCTGAAAACTATAAGTTTTACACGTGGTTCAGTAATTTATTTAAGAGATTAAAAGGGACGGTAAATGAAAAGACAGATAAATACCACAAGGTGTTTAGATGCCCTAACTGCGGACAGAAACTAAGGGTGCCAAGAGGAAAAGGGAAAATTAATATAACTTGCAATAAATGTCAACATAAGTTCACCAAAAAAACTTAAAATAATTAAAAAGGAGAAAGGAAGATAAAATGGCTAAGATTACAAAAGATACCATTATGGGAGATTTATTAAAACGCGATATCAATAGCGCTAAAATATTAATGGATGCAGGAATGCATTGTGTCGGATGTCCAGCAAGTGCAGGGGAAAGTTTGGAAGAGGCATGCCAGGTACATGGGATAGATGTTAATGATCTCGTTGGAAAATTGAACGAATTTTTCGGCGAATAAACCTTATTTTTTTAAGTAATTATTAAGCAGTTAATAAAGTGCCCGATATTTATGTCGAGTGCTTTATTTTTTTCAAAAAAAAGGGTAAAAGATGTTGACAATGGGAGCCAGATTTGATAATATGAATGAGCCGCTTGATAGCGGAGAACCTTGAAAACTTTAAATAAGCGCCTGAAAAAGAGCAAAGTAAGGAAAATAACGGAAAAAAAGCAGCCTGGATCACGAAATAGTAAAAAAGAAAGAAACTGCGATGAGCAGTTTTAATAAATTTTAAACTAAGAGTTTGATCCTGGCTCAGGACGAACGCTGGCGGCGTGCCTAACACATGCAAGTCGAACGGAGAAATATTGAGTACTTGTACAAGATATAACTTAGTGGC